>JAIOTT010000261.1 GCA_021106655.1 Bacteroidales bacterium | reverse complement strand
CCCACTTTCATTAGTTGCTCCTGTATTTGGTGGTAACCAATGTAATGTGCCGGATTCTTTCATTTTTCCACCTGCAACTTCATATCCACCAAGATAACTATATAAAATAGTCCACTCATCGTATGTTGGAACATGCCAACCATTTGGACAAATACCTTGAGATCCGGCAATTGTACTATATTCCATCATTTCATTCCATTGATAAAATCCACCGTATTCATCACAATTTCCAGGATTATTGATGCAGTATTTCTCAATAACACCATTGTTTGTTTGATTCATAGATGAGCTTATCCTCTCGCCAATGTTAAGGTTTTCTGCCATCCAGCATTGATCACCAATTTGCACTGTATTGTATGCTTGTCCATCGCGTAAATCAGTAAAAGGCTTGCCACATTTAAATGGATATATCAAAGTATCATCGGATAATGTTTTAAAAAGATAAGCTTCACCCGGAATACAATTTCCTATACTATTAATCCAATTCGGACCAATTTTTTTTATCATTTCACCATCTGAATTTCTGATATAAATCAGGCTATCGCTGATTATCGAATTAAAAGCCTCAAGAGCATCTATTTCATATAAAGGCAAATAGCTGACAAATTGAAAACCTGCCAAAACATAAATTGGAGTTGATGAGGGAAGGATATTCCCTTCAATTGTAAACTGACCTGCTTCAGAAGTTTTAATTAAGTAACCCTCGTTTGTACTCCAGTCACCAATTCCGTTTACCCAAACAGGCCCTATTTTTCTTAGCATATAACCTTGTGAGTTCCTGATGTAATATAAATCATCTGTAATAATTTCCTGAGCTACAATTTCCATATCGGGTTCAATGGGAATTACTCTTGAAGAAACAAATTGAAAACCCATAGAAAAATTAATTGTTTGATTACCTGTTTGTATTAAATTATGAATATTTCTTAATAAACAGTCATTATCACGGTATTCATCACTATCAAGAAATGTACAGGCTTCAATAGTATGGGAACCTGCAGCACTTAAATCAGCAAATTCTGTGAAAGTATATTCAATACTATTTCCTGGACTTAAAGGCCCAACTACGGTTTCCATTATCATTGCTCCGCTATCTACTGAAAAACCAACCTGAAAATCCGAAAACTCTAACATGCCATTATTAAGAATAGTTACTGTTACAAGCTCTTCTCCTAAGTTTATACCATTATCAGGTAAAATTATTTCATTTATGCAGGCATCAAAATCAGGTGTTATACAAAAAAAATATCCTATATCACCACCTGTTGGTTCTTCCTCACCATAACCATCTTCAAATATAAGATTTCCTTCGTGGTCATAAATATTATAGGAACAATCATGTGCCCACCCTCCAGGTGTAAATACTGATGATAAGAATGAATTATTTATCGCAAAGAATTCAAAAGTTTCCGGCCCAAAACAAGGTGACATATACCCACTAAAACATTCAACTCCATTATCAAATATTTGAACAAATCCACCGTTCCATCCATCACCGTCGTCATCCCACATTTCTATTGAATAATTACAGTAAAGTGTTGCATCCTTATTTTCGATAGTTTTATCACCACAATTGTTATTTGGATATTCATCACCTGGAAGTAATACTTCGGCTTCGATGTAATATGTATCGTATCCAGAAAAATCGTGAGGAACAGTAAAAGTATATTCCATTGATTCACCCATCGCAAGAGGACCCGGACATACTTCTAAAATCCATAAACTACCGTTAACACGGTATCGTACTTCAAAATTGCTTTGTGTAATAGCACCACAATTTTTCAAGTCGATGACTATATTTTCAACACTTAAATCAAGACTTGTGTTTGGTTCAATGATCTCTGTGAGTTTGAGATCAAAATTAATTGGATGCTCAGCAATGCCACCGTTAACTCCAAATATTGTATGGCTCTGTATCGATCCTAATAATGTCCAAGAGCCAGGTGAATAGGTGTCAAATGCATCCAGGCCACCAGAATATATGTGTGGCCATGAACCATACACTATTGCATCAAACGTAATCCCTGTTTCCTGGCCTGAATGAGGATCAATCTGTACAATGACACTTGGGCTTACACCTCCATGGTGGGAAAATCCATAAAGCCATTTATTTCCATCATCATTTAAACGTGCAAATCCAGAAAAAGATCTATGAGTTGTACAGGGGAATGAATTCAAAATACATCCCGCACGATCATAAAGTGTGATGTCTGAACTCCAGTTGTTAGCCCAAAAGCCATCATATTCATTATCATAAGCAATGGCTCTGGTTCTAACAGGAATAGAATACGTGCTGATCAATATCCCACTGGCTCCGGAAAAATACATCTCGTATAACATACCATTTGCAGGTGAACCATAAACATAAGTACCATCTGAACACATATCCATTATTGACGGTCCTCCGGAAACTGAAAAATTCCCATAATAGGTTCCATCCAATCCATAGCAATAAAAACCAAAACCCGCCCCACAGGAGCTATAAATGTAATCGTTAAAATATACAACACCATATTCACCATAT
>JAIOTT010000001.1 GCA_021106655.1 Bacteroidales bacterium | reverse complement strand
TGAGTACAGGCATTTTTGCACAAGGCTCATATGTTACTGCCACAAATTGCGTTATTAACTCCTGCGGGCAATATGCTGTTGTCATGTCGATTGGAGGAAATTATGATTTTCGCCATTGTACTATCGGAAATTACTGGAACTATTCTTCAAGGCAGACACCTTCTGTAGTTTTAAATAACTACTACGAAGACATTTACGGATCTTTTCATGTTCGTCCTCTTGAAAATGCATATTTCGGGAATTGTATTATTTATGGTTCCAATGAAGAAGAAATTCTTTTGGATAATTATTCTTCTTCCAGTATTTTTAATTATACCTTTGATCATTGTCTGTTACGAACAACGATAAATTCCGACAGTCTTGAATTTTGTATCAAGAATGAAGATCCTTTATTTGCAGACTATCACGAAAATGATTATAAACTTCAAAGCACCTCTCCTGCTATCGGAGCAGGTATTCCCATGGGTGTACCCTTAGATATAGAAGGCGTTGACAGGGGGAGTGTACCTGATCTTGGGACATATCAGTTTGTGGAGGATGATTAGGGTAATTAGGTAGTCATTAGGTTGTCATTCAATAACAATAAATGGCGCGAAGCAAATGACGCACGAAGTGCAAATTACAACCCAAGAACTTCTTTCATGCGTGAACCTATGTCGGCGGGGGAATCAACAACATGCACGCCACATTCTCTTAAAATTTCTTTTTTAGCTTCAGCAGTATCCGCTTTACCTCCTACGATAGCACCGGCATGTCCCATAGTTCTACCTTTAGGGGCAGTTGCACCAGCAATAAAACTGACAACAGGTTTTGTACCATGCTCTCTTATCCAGTAGGCAGCATCTGCTTCCATATTTCCACCAATCTCTCCTATCATTATTATGCCTTCAGTTTCGGGATCTTCCATAAACAACTGAACAGCGTCACGTGTTGATGTTCCAATAATAGGGTCCCCTCCTATTCCGATAGCGGTTGTTTGCCCCAGGCCTTCTTTTGTCAACTGATCAACGGCTTCATAGGTTAGAGTCCCGGAACGGGATACAATACCAATTTTTCCTTTTTTATGAATAAAACCAGGCATTATTCCAACTTTAGCCTCTCCCGGTGTAATAACACCCGGACAGTTTGGTCCAACAAGCCGGCAATCTTTATTACTTAAATATTCCTTCACTATGATCATATCCTTAGTAGGTATTCCTTCTGTGATACATACTATGACTTTGATACCTGCATCAGCAGCTTCCATAATTGCGTCGGCAGCAAAAGCCGGGGGTACAAATATCAGTGATACATTTGCATCAGTATTTTTTACGGCATCAACAACAGAATTAAAAACTGGTTTGCCAAGATGTATTTTACCACCCTTACCAGGTGTAACTCCACCAACAACATTAGTACCGTAATCTATCATTTGTGTGGCATGAAAAGTGCCTTCTGTTCCTGTAAAACCCTGAACAATAATTCTTGAATCTTTATTTACTAATACGCTCATTTTTTATTTTTTTTAAGAATTTCCAAAAGTAGTATTTTTTTTATTTGAAAATGAATAATGGATAGTATTATTTACTACCATGTTTTGTTTTGAGTTTAATTCGATGATAAATACCTTTGCGAGTTGCGGGTTACGAGTTTCGTGTTAAATTACGAATTATGGATTACGATTTAAAAAAACTTGAAACCTGAAATTTGAAATTTGAAATTCGGAAGAAACTAACATATCCAATTTCTTCATCCTAATTTCCAACCCGCAACCCGTAACCCGCAACTATCTTTATGAGTATAAGCATATCTGTTAGCCTAAATTAAACAAGCAGTCATGACAGCAAAAAAGACTTTGGAAAATAAAATTGATACAATTTGTGCATTGGCAACACCTGCAGGAACGGGAGCTATTTCTATAATCCGAATTTCAGGTACTGAGACATTTAATGTTTGTGAAAAAATATTCAATCCGCAAAAGAAAAAATTTAAACTCTCTGAAGCGAAAACACATACTGTGCATTTTGGCAGCATTGGCGACAAAGATGATCTGCTTGATGAAGTTCTTATAAGTATTTTCCGCAATCCTCACTCCTACACCGGTGAAGACGCTGCCGATATCTCTTGTCATGGTTCATTGTACATACAACAAAAGTTGCTGGAATTATTAATTAACAATGGTATCCGTTTAGCCAAAGCAGGAGAATTCACTCTCCGTGCTTTTTTGAATGGCAAGTTCGACCTGTCGCAGGCAGAAGCAGTTGCTGACCTGATCCACTCCTCCTCCAAATCTTCGCATGACCTGGCATTGAATCATATGCGTGGCGGGTTTTCATCTAAGATAAAAACACTAAGGGGACAGCTACTGGATTTTGTTTCTCTGATAGAACTGGAGCTCGATTTCAGTGAAGAAGATGTTGAGTTCGCAGATCGTAAGCAACTTTCTGAGTTATTAGCAATCATAAAAGAGGAAATAAATATTTTATGCAATTCATTCTCAATTGGTAATGTATTGAAAAAAGGGATACCTGTAGCTATAATCGGCAAGCCCAATGTCGGGAAATCCACCTTACTCAATGCCATATTGAATGAAGAAAAGGCAATAGTATCAGATATACCAGGGACAACACGTGATGTGATAGAAGACACCATTAGTATCGGAGGTGTTTCTTTCCGCTTCATCGATACAGCCGGCCTGCGCAAAGGTAGAGATAAGATAGAGAAAATTGGCATTGAAAAGACCTATGAAAAAATTGATCAGGCAAAGATCATACTGTTTGTGTTTGACATAAGCGACTGTACTGAAGAAGGAGTTATGGAGGTCATCAATGACTTTAAATCCAGGGTTAAAGATGAGACTAAGCGTTTGATACTCATAGGCAACAAAACCGACATGCTTATAGAAGCGCCTAAATGTTTCAAATATCTTGTAGAGCACGAAACCATTTTCGTTTCAGCTAAACGCAAAGAGAATATAAGTTTAATTTCCGATAGCCTTTTACAATCCGTTGACCACGACCAGATAAGTGATTCCACCATGGTATCCAACAGCAGGCATTACGAAGCACTCCTCAAGGCCGGCGAAGCCGTCGAAAATATTGAAAAAGGAATGGCTGAAGGCCTTTCAGGCGACCTTATCAGCACAGACCTCCGCTCCGCCCTTCATTATCTCGGTGAGATCACCGGCGAGATCACTACAGATGAGATATTAGGTAATATTTTTGGGAAGTTTTGCGTGGGGAAATAGTTCACACGTTCGCAGGTTTGCAGGTTTGCACGTTCGCAGGTTTGCATGTTCGCAGGTTTGCACGTTCGCGGGTTTGAACGATCGCAGGTTTGCACGTTCGCATTTTCATGTTATTCAGAATTAGTCACAAGAGCTAATCAATGTGTTAATGTGATAATATGCTAATGTGCTAATAGTTCAAAAGTTCCCGGGTTCGCGGGTTGCGAGTCACGGGTTGCGTGTTGCGAGTCACGGGTTACGAGTTGCGGGTTTTAACACCGGACGTGTGGCATGTTTGTAGCAAACAGGGAGGCACAAATATTAAAAGTGCCGTAGGTACGATATAAATCATTCAGAATTATTTCATAATTTTACGCTAAATTAGAAAATGATTTATTAATGACTGGATTAGCTGAAATAATAAAGCAACCTGAAGGCAGACGTTTGGAATTTAAGTCTACTTTACCGTCCAATTCAGAATTGGCAAGGTTAATTATCAGCTTCGCTAATGATGCCGGAGGTGAGTTTTATTTAGGCATACAAGATAAGCCACGTATAGTTGTTGGTGTGGATGAAGATCAAATGATTGAACTTGAAGAAAAGATCAGTAATATCATTCATGATCAGTGTACACCGATAATCCTGCCCGATATATCATTTCTAAGGCGCGAAGAAAAATACATTATCAAAACTCAAATACATAAAGGCAGCACGCCACCTTACCACCTAAAAAGCAAAGGAGTTAAATACGGAACATATATTCGGGTTGGTTCTTCCAATCGCCAAGCATCACCTGAAATTATAGCTGAACTGGAAAGACAAAAGCAAAACATCTCATTTGATAGTGAATTGATATTCATTAAGTCAGCTGATGATCTGAACATTGAATCTTTTAAAAAGCTGTTTATTGAAAAGACAGGAGAAGAGTTAAACAAGCAAGTATTATCCAAACTTGAACTATACAAGGCAGAACAAGGGAAGGATTTACCAACTAAGTCACTTATTTTACTTTCTGATGATGAGTTGCGTAAGCAGCTGTTTCCTTATGCCAAGATTGAATGTGCGCGATTTAAAGGCGTAGTACCAGGAAATTTCATTGACCAAAAGACCATTGAAACAAATGTAAGCCTGCAAGCCGAACAAGCCTATCAGTTTATTTTAAGGCACATTTCCAAAAGTTCTACTGACTATACCGGAGTTTATCGCAAAGACCGTTGGGAATACCCGGTTATAGCTATAAGAGAAGTTATCAGAAATGCTGTGATCCATCGAGATTATTCAATGAATGGTAAAGACATAAAAATTGCCATTTTTGATGATACGGTTGAAATTACTAGTCCTGGAAAATTAATGCCTTCAATTGATTTTAATGATATGGAATCCGGCCAATCTGACATCCGAAATAAAACATTGGCTCCAGTATTCAAACGACTCGGGATTATAGAACAATGGGGTAATGGATTAAAACTAATAGCAGAAGAACTACAAGTATACCCGGAAATAATACTTTCATGGAAAGAACCTGGCATATCATTCAGGGTGACATTTACCAACAAGAATTATGCACAACCGCAAGAGTTACAGCACGAGTTGGAAGATGAACTTAATACTATTGGGACTAAGCTGGGACTAAGTTGGGGCCAAGTTGGGACTATGTTGGCACCAGGTTGGCACCAAGTAAAACAAATATTGGAATATTGCAGAAATCCCCAATCAACCCAAGACATTATGGAATTGGCAAAGTGGAAGAATAGAACCAAGTTCAGGAATAAATTTATTAATCTATTTTTGGAATTAGACCTAATTGGTATGACAATTCCAGAAAGACCAAAAAGCTCTAAACAAAAATATCAAATTACAAAAAAAGGAATTGTGTTTCTAGAATTACTTAATAAAAAATAGCCCATATCAGGAGCTCACTTGGTAAATCCCTGGATATATCTAAAGTTGTAAAATCAACACTATTTTCCATAATTCTTAATTTTATATTTTTCGTTTCCGACCTTCTGGATCCCATAATCATAAACACAGTGATAGAGTTGCTCCTCCTCCATCCTATTATGAGTTTGCACTTTAAAGTTAAATCCTGCTCCTCTCAGGTATTCAGCAGAAACAGTACTTTCTCCTAATGATCCCTGTATTTTTCTAAGAATCCCCCTGTTTCTCTGTAATGCTGTGGTTACAGGTTTTAAAGTATCCCTTTTTCTTTTCGCCTTATGATTATTCCAATCCTGCTGACATTTTCTATTACAGTAGTTTTGCCTTGCATCCTTTGGAGTAAACTTTTGATTGCATAATGTATTACTGCATGTTATTTCTGGTATATACATAGTTTTTTTTAGTAAAGATAGGCATAAACGCCTGCAAAAGCTAGTGGGGAAAACTAGATGAAACTAAACAGAGGTAAGTTATATCTATATGAAAATAAATTATTATAAATTAATTTACTTAAAAGTACTTACATTTTAAGCAAGATACTTTAAAAAATATTGATAATATTTATTTAGTAATTCATTATAATTAGGACCAGTCATACAGACCACTACAAGCAATATTCTCTAATTACTTCATAAGCACTCTTATCTCCAAGATCCTTTGCTTTGTGAAAATCAATGCAAGCACCATTAATATCACCTAATCCAATTTTACCAAATCCCCTCATTAGATAAGCATTTACATAAGTAGGATCTAATTCAATAACTTTGTTAAAATCCCCAATAGATGCCGAATAATCTTGAAGGAGACCATTGCATAATCCTCTATTATGATAAGCATCTCTATTTTCAGGATCTAGATCAATAACTTTATTATAATCCATAATAGATGCCAGGTATCTTTTTAATGCATAATTACAAACAGCTCTTTTGAAGTAAGCATCCTTATATTTATGATCTAATTCAATAACCCTCGTAAAATCTTGAATAGCTCCTTGATAATCTTGTAAAAGAAGCTTACTTCTTCCTCTCGCCTGATAGGAACTTAAGTGTTGAGAATCTAATTTAATTGCTTTACTACAATCCTTAATAGATCCAATATAATCCTTTATCACCTCTTTACATATTCCTCTACCAGCATAAGCTAACATGTACTCAGGATCTAAATCAATTGCATTGTTAAAATCTTTAATGGCACTCTCAAAATCTAGCAAATTTAACTTACTTGCCCCCCGGTTGTAATATGCTTCCATATTATTTGGATCCATTTGTATTGCCTTATCAAAGTCTAGAATTGCTCCCTTATAATCTCCCAAATCAAATTTTTTTTCCCCTTCGCTGTTAAAAGACATTAATCCCTCTCCTTCCGAAGTATACATTTCAGATTCCTTTTCGTTTTTGTCAGTTTTAACCACGTTGTTATAGAGGGTATAATAACTTGTATGAATCCATTTACCTGACTCATTTGGATCATCTGCTTTCCACAACTGCTGTTCTTCAATTATTAGTTTGTTCTCAGTACAAAGATGAATTTTTAAGGAATTATACTTTTTCCCGAAGAATCTTTGCGAATCTAGATCAATTTCATATAAAACGCTGTCACATGATAATAAGAATGGGTATATTAGTTTTTTATTCCTATTAATTGTGATATATTCATTATGTTTAGTAAATTCAACATAATTTGGTCTATCATTTGTACCGCACCAATCGTCTGAATTATCCCTATACAGCATCTTTCCTTCACCTGTAAAATACATTTCCATTGAATCCAAGATCCATACTCCAATCAAATTTTCGGTATTACTAGACTCCTTGCAATTAGTACAACTTAATAGAATGATCATTGATAAAATACAATATTGTAATAATTTCATAATTACATTTTTTTTTATTGCTTTTAATATTAAAGAAACTCACTTGAAATGTCATATTTACCGTCCTCATAAATTATTAAAAGTTTGACACTAGCTCTCCAAAAAAAATCATTCTCACTGAATGACCCTTTTTTAGAGCATTCTTCAAGTGATATTCTAAATTTATTATATGAAATCTTTCTAACTCTTGGGTTTCGATATATTCGGTCTGCATTATAAAAACTGTAGTAATCTTTAAGGAGTTTTAATGCATCTGTTTTTGAGTATAAAGTGGAACGTTTCTTCTTTTCTTCTAATTTCCTTTTCTCAGCTAATAAATCGTAATAGGAAACTTGTAAATTATCAAAAGAAATTTGCAATTCACTTATTTCGGACTTTAGCTTATGTAAATCAATTTTTAATTGCTCTGACTCTAGTTGTAAATCATCATATTTAGTTTGAGAAACACAGCCAGTAATTGTTACTAAAATAAATAAAAATCCAAAGATTCTTTCCATATCAATAATTTTTAAATAATGAATGAATATTTCATGGGTGCATCATTGTTGCATGGGGTGATTTATGTTAGTGATTAATACCTTCTAGATATATAATAAGTAGTGTATAAAAACACTAAGTATTAATTTATCTCATACAATACGATTATGCTACTCTATCTTCATATAAATGCTTCTGAAATTCAATAAACAGGGATGTAATGTTTGGAACGTCTCCCAAAATTTCCAGGGCATCTTCTAAGGATTGATATTTATTAGTCAGTTAGATTGGTAATTTCTCCTGATCAAGTTCTTCAAAGCCTGATTCGATGTACTTACTCAAAACAAAACCGATAAAGTCTTTTTGCTTATCGTTAAGTAATGCAAAAATGCTTGCTTCGCTTGCTGCAACCCTTGCCTCTCTTGTGATAGGTTTTATGTCGCTATTAAATACATATTCCAAAACATCAAACAAATCACTCTTTTCTGCGTCAATCAGCTTTTTGAGTGTATTTAATTCTTCCTTCCCATAACCAGCTTCGTCCAATTTTTCCAACAAAGTTTTTCGCGTCATTGGACTACTCCATAAAGTCCGCAGTTCTTCTTCGCTTTTAAAGAAATTTGGAAGTTCACCAAATAAGTTATGTAAAAATTCTTCAACCGAGATTGGCTTTCCGTCAGTACTCCAAAAGGAAGTCGCAATCATGTGTTGTATCTCCCGCTCTTTTCCATCGCTCAGTTTCACCTTTACTTTCTTTTTGCAAACACAAGGGCTTTCTCCACACTTATAACAAGGTGGTGGTGGTTCTGTAATACATTCACAAGGGCTTTGCCCACAAACAGGACAAGGCTTTGGAGGCTCTTTAATGCATACACAAGGTATTTCGCCGCAAACATTACAAGGATCTTCCTCAACTGGTTCACCGTCCCATTCGGGATCAGAAAATCGCTGGTAAGCATCTACAAAATCGTAAATGGTAAAAAATTCTTTTCCGTCAAATAGTCGTGTCCCTCTGCCAATAATTTGTTTAAACTCAATTATCTGATTTACAGGGCGCATTAACACAATGTTGCGGATATTCCGTGCATCAACTCCTGTTGATAGTTTTTGTGATGTGGTTAATACTGTTGGAATTAATTTTTCATTATCTTGAAATTCACGTAAAAACTGTTCTCCTATTTCTCCGTCGTTTGCTGTTACACGAACACAGTAATTAGGGTCATTGCTTTTTTTATACTGGTTTACCAAATCACGGACAGCCGCAGCGTGGGCTTGAGTTGCACAGAAAATGATGGTCTTCTCATCCTGGTTTGCTTCGTCCATATAAATATGAACTCTTTTTGCTTCTCGTTCTTTTATTTCAATAATTTTATTAAAATCGGGTTCTTCGTATAGTTTTCCCTCTTCAATTTCTCCTTCAATAATATGGTCATCACTTGTATAGATATAATCATCAAGGGTTGTATTGATACGCTTCACCTTGAATGGTGTAAGAAAGCCATCGTTAATACCTTCTTTGAGCGAATAGATATAAACAGGTTCGCCAAAGTATTTATAAGTATCAACATTGTCTCTTCGTTTGGGAGTAGCAGTAAGCCCCAGTTGGACAGCAGGAGAAAAATACTCTAAAATATCTCTCCAATTACTTTCGTCATTGGCTCCACCACGATGACACTCGTCAACTATAATAAAATCAAAATAATCTTCTGGATAATCTCCAAAATAGGGTTCGGAATTTCCATCTTTGTCTGTTCCTGACATAAAGGTTTGAAAAATAGTAAAGAAGATACTTCCATTTGTTGGCACCTTCCCTTTTTTCCTGATCTCTTTTGGTTTTATGCGTACCATAGCATCTTCAGGAAAGGATGAAAATGCATTATATGCCTGGTCTGCTAAAATATTTCGATCAGCTAAAAACAATATCCTTGGCCTTCTCGCAACATAATCTGTTACTGAGCCTGGTTCCACTGAGCCTGGTCGAAGTGTCGAAGTGAGATTCCAGCGTGCCTGAAATAGCTTCCAGGAAATTTGAAAAGCTATTGCAGTTTTTCCCGTACCAGTGGCAAGTGTTAATAAAATACGTTCTTTATTTTGAGTAATAGCTTCAAGCGTGTTTTTAATTGCAATTTCCTGGTAAAACCTTAATTTCCAGGTTCCACTTTTATCTTCAAAAGGAATTGTTGCAAATTTATCCCGCCACTCTTCGGCAAGCTCAGCACCCGGCTCTTTTGGGTACGTTTTCTTCCAAAGTTCCTCAGGAGAAAGAAAATCAGTTACCAAACCTTCTGCACCTGTATTCATGCAGATTTGGTAAATCTCTTTTCCATTGGTTGAATAGGTGGTTTCTAAATTTAGTTTTGCAGCATATTGTTTTGCCTGTGCTACACCTTCGCTCACTTCCAACTCATCGCTTTTAGCTTCAACAACAGCCAGTTTAATTCCTTTATAAACCAAAATATAATCGGCAATAAGTGGTTTTTTTCTACCACCTCCAACTTGTATTCTCCCTTCGGTAATTTTACAAACATTGCGTTCACGGAGTATTTTTGAATCTTCCACTACTCCCCAACCACAGGACTTTAGTCTAGGATCTATTAATTCTGCTCTTATTTCGGCTTCGTTCATTGTTACTCTTTCAGTTCTAATTTATCATCTGTATCAAGAAAGTTCTTTTTTGTAATAACACTTTTTCCCAACTCTTTCTCAGTTTCTTTTCTGGCAATGCCGGCAACTCTACCACCTCTTTTTGCTACATTTTTATTTCTATCAAACGTATCCGGTTCTTCTTTTTTTGAAATTTCCGTTGTAACTCGTTCGCCAAGCATTGTAAAAATCAATTCCAAATCATCCATATTATCGCGAAGATTGATTTTAGATTTTGCAGGCAGATTTTTAAACTCTCTATATTCACCTGGTGTCATGCCAAATGTTGCTTTTGAAATTTCGGCAGTTAAAATAGCGTAATCTCTATGTTCTTTTATACCTCGTTCTTTCCATTCGTCAGTTAAATTTTGGCGAATAGCAATACCACGAAGCCTTTTATCAATCCAATCTTTCGGATAACCCTTTTGCTCATATATCTCTTTCATTCGTTCTTGAGCAAGTTCGGGATTTTCTATTTCATCTAAGCGTTCTTTACCCACTTGTGCAAGCCATTGTTTAAATGGTTCTGCTTTTTTAGAGGGAATAGACTGGATTAAACGGAAAGTGCTTTTAGTATTTACGCAATCTGTAAAGCGCTTTTTACCATCTATGGCTGTTAATTTCAAACGTACCCAAATTGGGGACAGTTCAAGTTTGACAAACGCACGGTCTTTTACTTTAGCCCAATATTGCCTTGGAGTTGGACTGTCAGTAAGCGCTTCAATTATATCAACAACAGAATAAAACCACTCTTCTTCGTACCATATTCTACGGATATTTATATTTTGAAAAACCACTAATTTATTTTGTTGATTATCCATATTACTCACTCTTTACATTTATGCTACCTGGGGACAATTTGTCCCTCTGAAATTGATAATTACTTCTCCCTTTATGTGCTTCTTTGTCTTAAAATACCACAATTTTATTTTGATGTTCTATATATTTTTCGGCTTCGTTCATAGGGCAATCTCTCTTTCGGTTAACTCTCCATTAAATGCCTTTTGCAAAACACTCTTTTTTAACTCCTCCAAATCCTCAATTTTTTGCTGGTAGATGGCTTCTAATTTTTTGGTATCAGCTGAAAGAGCATCAAGTTTTTTGACAATGTCTTGCTGTTTAATTAGTGAAGGTAGCACCATAGTGAGTTTTCTCAAATCTCTTATATTGATTTGCATCAATGCTGTACCGTATGTTTTGTCTTTTATTTGTTTTTGTACGAATTGTGAGGAGAATAAGTAATA
>JAIOTT010000163.1 GCA_021106655.1 Bacteroidales bacterium | reverse complement strand
TAATGCCATCCCTTTATTGGAATATATTACAGCTAAAAAGAATTGCAACCCTCAGGCATGGTATGATCTTGGCCGTGCTTATCGTTACGTTTACCGACTGGATGAAGCCATCGAAACTTTTAAGAAATTTGAATCCCTGAGTAGTGGGGAAGAAAATAACTTCATTTCAGCTTATAGACAAATTGAAATGTGTGAAAATGCTATCGTCCTTATAAAAAATCCAATAGATGTTAGTTTTAATAATATGGGTCCATTAATTAATTCACCTTATCCGGATTTTAACGCCTATGTCACAGCTAGCGAAAAAGCGCTATACTTTTCCTCAAAAAGAAACGGAAACCTTGGAAGTTTAATAGACTTTGATGGCTATAGAACAACTGACATTTATTATTCAGAATACAAATATTATAAGTGGAATAAAGCCAGAAGACTCAGTCCTTTGATAAACACATCATATATTGAGGAGTCCACCGGGATATCAGCTGATGGTGATCTTTTATACATCTTTGTAGTAAACCAGACAGCAGTTAATGACGTTTTATTTTCGCAAAAAAATGGGAGGAGTTTTCAAAGATCAGTTTCTCCCGGACCTAATATTAATGATGTCGGATCTTCAGAATATGCTGCGTCCATAAGCCCTGATAAAAATATTCTTTTTTTCTCATCTGACCGGACAGGTGGTAGCGGAGGAAAAGATATATATATTTCTAAGAGATTACCCTCTGGTGAATGGGGCCCGGCAAAAAATGCAGGCACGACAATTAACACTGAATACGACGAAGACTTTCCATACCTGGCTCCCGATGGCAAATCATTTTATTTTTGTTCTCTTGGACATAACAGCATGGGTGGTTACGATATTTTCAGGTCAAGTTGGGATGCCGATAATTTTTTATGGTCTGATCCCGAAAACATTGGCTACCCATTGAATACTGCCTCTGACAATATGTGTATTTCATTCTCACAATCAGGAAGACACGCCTATGTATCTATGTTTTTGGATGATGGCATTGGTGATCTTGATATTTACAGGGTGACATTTAATAATATTGAGCCGGTTTATACAGTTATTAATTGTGTTATCATGGAATCTGATTCATCACACATAAATAATCCGGAGAATTTCCTTGTTAAAGTTACTGACAATAAATCCGGAAGAGATATAGGCCAATATTTACCAAATAAAAAAAGCGCAAATTATACAATAATTTTACTTCCAGGAGAATATAAACTGAAAGTCGAGGCTCCCGGTTTTCAAGCCTATCAGGAAGAAGTTAGTATCCTGGACAAAGGCTTTTTTACAAAAAAAATAAATAAAAACATCATATTAAAAAAACAATAAAATGAAAATTAATCTTTCACGCCCGTTAGCATTTTTTGATTTGGAAACAACCGGTTTAAGTATTTCCAACGATCGTATTATTGAGATAAGTATTATGAAGGTTTTTCCAGAAGGTAATACTGAATCCTTAACTCACAGACTTAATCCGGGAATACAAATTTCTGAAGAAGCAGAATCTATTCATGGGATAAGTAATTTAGATGTTAAAGATGAACCTTCATTCAAGGATCTTGCAGGAAGTTTTGTTACTTTCCTCGATAACTGCGATCTTGCCGGATATAACCTCATCAAATTTGATATTCCTTTGCTGGTAGAAGAATTTCTTAGGGTTGAAGTAGACTTTGATTTGAGCGGTCGCAGCATTATTGATGTGCAAAATATATTTCATAAAATGGAGCCCAGAACATTAAAAGGGGCTTATAAGTTTTATTGTAATAAAGAACTGGAAAATGCCCACAGCGCAGAGGCTGATAATATTGCCACTTTTGAAGTTTTTAAATCCCAGCTTGATAAATATGAAAATATTGAAGTGACTAATGCAGATGGATTGAAATCAGTTCCTGTAATTAATGATGTTAAAAAGCTAAGTGAGTTTTCATATTTCAAGAAAAATGCTGATCTGGTTGGCCATATAGTCTTTAATAAAGAAAATATAGAAGTATTTAATTTTGGTAAACACAAAGGCAAGACCGTTGAAGAAGTTTTTACTAAAGAGCCATCTTATTATGCCTGGATGATGAAAAGTGAGTTTCCATTGTCAACAAAGAAGGTTATTACAGCTATTAAGCTAAGGGGTTTTAATAAGTCGTCAGTGAACATAAGATAGATATACAGATATATAGGTGTGTAGATATATAGGTGTGCAGATATACAACGGTATAAAAGTGGAAAAGTAGCAGTGGCAGTAGCAGTGGCAGTAGCAGTGGCAGTGGCAGTTAACAGTCTAATTTCTAATTTCCAATTTCTCATGAATAATTGACAAATAGCAAAACAAATATATAATTATAATTAGATGAAAATCATTTGTATTGGACGGAATTATGTTGATCATGCGAAGGAGCTGAATAATCCTTTACCTGAAAAACCTGTTTTCTTTTTCAAACCGGAGACAAGTTTAGTAAGAAGAAACCGTCCTTTCTTCTATCCTGACTTTTCAGAAGAGATACACTATGAAACGGAATTAGTATTAAAGATATCAAAGCTTGGGAAAAATATACAAGAAAAATTTGCCGCGACTTATTATGATGAGATTGGGATAGGTATTGACTTCACTGCAAGAGACATTCAAAGAGATTGTAAGAAAAAAGGACTGCCATGGGAAATTGCTAAAGCATTTGATAACTCCTCTCCTATCGGGATTTTTATTCCGGTTACGGAATTTAAAGATACTAAAAATATAAACTTTCATTTGCAGCTTAACGATAAAGTTGTTCAAAATGGAAACTCTGGTGATATGATTTTTTCATTTGAAGCAATAATAGCTTATGTTTCGCGCTTCATTACCTTGAAAAACGGAGATTTGATATATACAGGAACTCCAGCCGGTGTGGGTCCGGTTAAAATTGGCGATAAACTTGAAGCGTATATTGAGGATAAGAAATTACTGAGCTTCTTTATTAAGTAAAAATGATATCATTGATAGTTTTGTGATCAACCTCATTGTTTAACATCTCAATAATCTTTTCTTTCGAATAGCTTAATTCTGTTTTCAAGGCTGCGGAATCAAGTCTTACAAAAAGTTTTTTCTTTTTTATATATAGATTGGTAGTATGCTTTGAGATCAATTTCCCAACAACTTTCTCCCAGGAATTTATCAAACGTACTTCATTCATCTTATCATCAAGACGGTAAGCTTTAAGCAGCTGTTCTATTGCTTTTTTTATGGTTATTTCATTTGATCCGAACATGCTTGCGGGTTACGGGTTGCGGGTCACGAGTTGCGCGTTTCGAGTTAAATTATTACTCGCAACACGTGACTCGTAACACGTGACTCTTTTTTATTCTATTTCTTCAATAATTCCATTCTCTATCTTAAATATCTTATGATCGACGTTCACTGTAGTGAATATCCTTGCTATCCGTTCTTTTTGAGTATCTGTAATAAAAACCTGTCCAAAATTATTATTTCCTACAAGCTCAATCAAGTGTTTTACCCTGAAATCATCCAGTTTATCAAATATGTCATCGAATAATAAGACCGGTTTAAAGCCCTTCATTTTCTTGGTATATTCAAATTGAGCAAGCTTGATTGCGATAAGAAAAGATTTTTGTTGGCCTTGTGAACCAAACTTTTTTATCGGATAATCACCAATATTAAATTTAAGGTCATCCTTATGAATTCCAACTGTTGAAAACCTCATTATCCGATCTTTATTTAAGGCAGTATCGAGCAATTCAGGAAAATCACCTTGAAAAAGCTGTGAATCATATATTAGACTTACCTTCTCTCTTCCACCACTGATAGTTTCAAAATACTGCTGAAATATAGGGTTTAATTCTTTAAAAAAATCTTCTCTTTTTTTATGAATAACATTACCAAGTCTTATCAACTGTTCATCCCAGATCGCCAATGAGGTCTTATCAAAAGAATGGTTTTCGGCAAAGCTTCTCAATAATGAATTCCTTTGATTAAGGACTTTGTTATAATTGATCAGATCGTCAAGATACAATTTATCGAATTGTGAAATAACACTATCCAGATATTTTCGCCTTTCATCACTACCGCCATGAATAAGGTTTATATCAGAAGGAGAAGTCATTACAAGCGGGAACATGCCAATATGATCAGCCAGGCGGTCGTATTCTTTATTATTCAGCTTGAACTGCTTTCGGTGTCCCCTTTTCTGAACACAAGATATCTTATCTGTTTTGTTGCCATTCTTATTATAAAAACCATGAATTGAAAAGAATGCCTCATCGTGCAGGATATTCTGAGTATCGATTGAATTAAAGTAGCTCTTACAAAAGGATAGATAATGTATTGCATCCAGGATATTAGTCTTTCCAACCCCATTATCTCCGATAAAGCAATTAAGTTTATCTGAGAAGCTAAGGGAGGCTTCTGTGTAATTTTTGAAGTTAACTAATGTAAGCTTATTTAGGAACATTGTTTTATTGTTGCGGGTTACGAGTTTCGTGTTAAATAAAGTCAATGCAAACTGAAACTCATAACCAGAAGCCTAAGTTTTATAAAAACCAAAATTAGAAAAAAATATCAATCAAAAATAGCATTTAGAAATAATTTGGAAATGAATATAAGTTCGCAGGTTGACAGGTTCAAAGGTTTGCAGGTTCAAAAATTGAGTCAACTCTGAAAAGTCGAAAATTAAGAAAATGCCACAAAGACTCTAAGGCTCTAAGCTTCACAAAGGCCTTGAATCCAGCACCTTACTCTTAGTGAATCTTTGTGCCTTTGCGACTTAGTGGCTATAAAAGGATTTTTCGGAAGAGACTCAAGAATTCAATTATTAATTAATCAATTAATAATTTCTTTTATCTTATTCGATACCTCCTCCATAAGCCAGCCGGGTGTGGAAGTGGCACCACTTATACCAACATTAAGAACATCACGGAACCACTCTTTCTTTATTTCAGATTTATCGGAGATATAATAGGAGTTTTTATTAACAGATTTACATATTCCAAATAAGTACTTGCCATTAGAGCTTTTCTTATCACTAACAAAAATTACCAGGTCATTTTTTTTTGCGAACTCCCTGATCTGATTTGCCCTGTTAGCAACTTTCCTGCAAATAGTATCAAATATTTCAAGTTCAAATTCAGATGTATTACTTGATTTTTCTTTACGTTTCTTTATTTCCTTTATTATACTATCAAAACCTTCAATATTTCCTGTTGTTTGAGAAAACAACCTTATAGGTTTGTTATAATCAATTTTATCAAGATCATTTTTATTCTCAACTATTATACCTGAATTATTTGTTTGTCCGTTCAGGCCGATAACCTCGGGATGCTTTGGTTTTCCGTAAATCACAATTTGGCCATGATGTTCTTTAATTTCCTCATATTGTTTTCTGATCAAAGCCTGCAACCTTAATA
>JAIOTT010000073.1 GCA_021106655.1 Bacteroidales bacterium | reverse complement strand
ATTCCTGTTCTGCACTGAGCATATTGTGATATAATCTTTTAACTGTTTCTAATAAAGTTTCTCTGTTACCATTTAGCTTAACATCCTGCAAATCTATTATTTCATTTATTCCGGATAATTCTGATTCTGATACCTGATCTGGATCTTTATTCATTAATTGTAGAGATTCTCTTAATTCAGAAGTATTATCAACTTTTGTTGAGCAAATAAAAGAGAAGATGTTTCGAAGTATTTTCAAATTATCATGTTCCATACCTTTAGTTTTCTTTAAGAATATTTATGTAATCTGCATTAAGTAATTTTCTTTTCATACGCTTGTATGCATTTTTATAATCCTGAAATGATATATTGTATTTCGCACATATTTCATTCTTTTTTAAACCAATAATAATCCCATCAAGAATAGAAGATTCTACTATATCCTTCTCAACAGTCTGCCTCATCAATTTGACAACTTCTGCTAGATTTAATTTGGAATCAGTTACAATTTCACTAAAAAAAATATTTTGCAGCGAATCGATATTATACTCTGAAGTTGATAAGAACTCTTTACTATGAATTAAATTTGATAGAAGTCCACGAATAACATGGAATTTTAAATAGGTTAATAAATCAGCTTTATCCGGATCCCATTTCCATTCACGACTAATTACTTTATAAATAGCCTCCATCACCAAATCCTTAGCTTCAATACCTCTTGTTTTTTTTTCATTTAGTAATTGTGAAAGTTTAAGTTGAGTTTCAACATATTCAATTAATATCAGGATAATTTTCTCCCAATCCTGAGTTCTAAGTAATTTGAATATGTCTTGTTCCTTCTTCACAAGGTGATGCCTTATAATATAATGTTGCTAAATCACAAAAAAATTCCACACAATGGATTTTTTTGATCTCTTGTCAACATATAAATATGAACTATAAAATTAATAAAAAATGGCAAAAGATTCAACTGGAAGAAAATATAATAGGATTCCCGGATATACCAAAAAAGTGGGAAGTAAAACAATAAAAGTTAAACCACATGTGAGAAGTAATCGTAGTGATTCGAAGGGGAAACACTAATAGATTATCCAATTATTATTAATTTTCGTTGAAAAATGTGACAAGGAGGGGGAAATGGACAACAGAATAAGTTAAGTAGTTAATTGGGTGAGTAGTTGAGTGGGAAAATTTTCATATTTTTTCTTCCTACTCACCTACTCACCTACTCAACCACTCAACCAATCCCCTTTGGTATTGCTTCAATTAAGCTTCTGGTGTAATCAGTCTCAGGGCTTGTATAAATCTTATCCGCCTCACCAATTTCAAGGATTTTCCCATCCTTCATAACGATCATCCTGTCTGACATAAATTTCACAACGGAGAGATCATGAGAAATGAAAATATAGGTGAAATTATAGTCTTCCTTTAATTTATTCAAGAGATTCAAAACCTGCGCCTGTATTGAAACATCCAGTGCAGAAACAGATTCATCGCAGATGATAAATTTAGGGTTCAGGGCCAATGCACGGGCGATGCAAATCCTCTGTCTTTGTCCACCGGAGAATTCGTGAGGGTAGCGATAAAAATGTGAGGAATCCATATTTACTTTTTCAAGAAGCTCTATGGCTTTTAATTTTCGCTTTTTATTATTGGCATAAAGCTGGTGAACCCTCATGGGTTCTATAATGGCAGATCCTACAGTGATCCTTGGGTTGAGTGAAGAATATGGGTCCTGGAAAATTATCTGCATCTCTTTTCTGAGTGCACGTAATTTTTGAAACGGAAGTTTTGTTATATCAACACCATCGAAGATGATCTGTCCGCCACTAGATCCAATTAAACTTAAAATACTTCTTCCAAGGCTTGTTTTGCCACATCCTGATTCCCCAACTAATCCAAGAGTTTCTCCCGGATAGACATCAAAACTAACATTATCAACGGCTTTTAGGTATTCTGTGGTTTTTCCTAATAAGTTTTTTTTGAGAGGGAAATAGGTTTTTATATTCCTGACCTTTAATATTGGTTCCTGACTATAGATTTTTTCATGCTGCTTTTTTCTCTCCTTATAATTAACAATAATTGGATCCGAAAATTGACGAGCTCCGCCAGGGGCTTTTTTATTAGAACCATTATCTGCCTCCATGAAGCTTGCAATAGTAGGTAACAATTTATAGCGCTTATCCAAGGGAGGACGGCAAGATAACAGGCCTTTAGTATATGGATGTTTTGGATGATTAAAAATATCTGCAGCATCTCCTTGTTCCACAATACTACCATTGTACATCACCAGAACATGATCTGCGATCTCTCCAATAACACCCAGGTCATGAGTAATAAATATTATCCCCATGTTATGCTTTTGCTGCAGTTTTTGCATAAGCTCGAGAATGGTTTTTTGAACGGTAACATCAAGAGCTGTTGTTGGTTCATCAGCAATAAGTATAGAAGGATTACACGACATTGCCATAGCGATCATGACTCTTTGCTTTTGCCCTCCCGAAATTTGATGGGGATAAGAATTAAAAATTGATACCGGTCTTGGTAACTGAACCTCATCAAACAGTTCCAGGGTTTTTTCTTTTGCAGCTTTTTTAGATAAATCCGAATGTAGAAGAATACTTTCCATAACCTGTTTGCCACATTTGATAACCGGATTCAAAGAAGTCATTGGCTCCTGAAAGATCATTGCAATTTCATTTCCCCTGTATTTTTGCATCTCTTTTTCAGGAAGCTTAAGAAGATCAATGGCATTCACCTTATTAAATATGATTTCACCCCTGGTAATTTTACCAGGCTTGGAGATTAAACCCATTATAGCAAGTGAAGTCACAGATTTTCCTGACCCTGATTCTCCGACTATCCCAAGTGTCATTCCTTTTTTCAAAGTAAATGAAACATCGTCAACGGCTTTAACAAAGCCACTTTCGGTTTTAAACTCAATGCTCAGATTTTTAACTTCAAGAAGTCGCATAATATATTGCAGGAAGAATTTTAAATTCAAATCAAATTTACAGTTTTTATTCAAATACCGATTACCTTTTGATCTAAATTGATACTAATATTAGATAATTATTAATGGTTAATGATAAATTGTTAATGGGGTATAAAGTCGGAAGTCTGGAGTCGAAACCTACAACCATTATATAATTGTACCATTGTATTATTGAATAATTATTGTGTTTTAGAGATTTAGTGGCGAAAAAAGAACTCTTGCCACAAAAACACAAAAATATAATCCTGATAACTATCCTTTTGAAAATGGGATTATATAAACAAACATAAATCAATAAACGCATTTATATGAATTTAGCAGATGATTTTATTTCTTTGTTCTTTCCCCGTATTTGTTATGCATGTGGGAGCAGTCTATACAAAAATGAAGAAACGCTCTGTACTTATTGCATGTTTCGCCTGCCGAAAACAAATTTTCATCTTGACAGTGATAATCCGGTTAGCCGGCTTTTTTGGGGAAGAGTGAAAATTGAAACTGCTGCAGCTTTTTACTACTACCGCAAAGACGGGAAAGTACAACAGATAATCCACCAGTTTAAATACAAAGGGAGAATAGAAATCGGGCCATTCATTGGAAAACTTTATGGAGATTATCTTAAAGATGCAACATTGTTTCAGAATATTGATATGATCATAGCTGTTCCATTACATCCGAAAAAAAAGAAAAAAAGAGGGTTTAATCAAAGTGAGTTGTTTGGTAAGGGTTTATCTGAAGCAATGGGAGTTGTTCTTGATAAAACTTCATTATATAGAAAGCTTGCTTCAAACACCCAGACAAAAAAATCGAGGTATAAAAGATGGGAGAATGTAGAAAATATCTTTGCTGTTAAGAATCAAGATAAGCTGACAGGAGCCCATATTTTATTAGTTGATGATGTTGTAACAACAGGCTCAACCTTGGAGGCATGCGCCCAGGCTTTATTAAAGGTTGAAGGGGTGAGGGTTAGTGTTGTGGCAATGGCTTTTACAGTTAATTAGTTGAGTGGGTGAGTAGGTAAGTAGGTAAGTAGGAAGATTTTAGAAAAATTATGAGTGAAATTAAATCAACATTTGAAACTCTGGAAGTCTGGATTAAGACTAGAGAAATACGGAATAGGATATCGAAACTTGAAAAGACTTTTCCTTCTGAAGAGAAGTATAGATTAACAGATCAGATGATTCGAGCTTCTCGCTCCGTTACTGCAAATATTGCTGAAGGTTATGGCAGGTATCATTATCAGGAAAACATACAATTCTGCAGGCAAGCAAGAGGTTCATTATATGAATTAATTGACCATCTTTATGTTGCTCTCGATGAAAGTTATATTGATAACAACTTATTTACTGAAATTCTATTTGATATAAATGAAGCAGTAAGGCTTTTAAATGGATATATAAAGTATCTTCGGAATCGAAAAAAAACTACTTAACAACTTACCTACTCACCTACTCAACCACTCACCTACTTAACCTAAAGCCTTCCTCCCAGGACGCAAGTTTTTTTAAATCGCTCCACTTTGCCGGATAGATTAAAAACTTCTAGCAGAATAATATATATTCCTATTGATGCTTTTGTATTTTCATCTGATGTTCCATCCCAGGTAAAGCAACCTTTTGTTCCTAAAAGCTCATTTCGTTTTAATTGCCGGATGAGTCTTCCTCTAGCATCAAAAATACTTATATTGCCTAAAAATCCCGGGCTACCCATATTATAACAAATATTGAGAAAATGATTTCCATATGCATCTTCAGGTGAGAAAATCTCCGGGGAGATCTCAAGTGAAGCTATCCCTGATTCAAAAGAGCTGAACATAGAATTTTCATAAGCTGGTGTTGCAAAACCAGATGCCTCAGAAGCCGAATGCCAATTGCTTAATTCAGAAGTAAGTCGGTCATGATTTACACGTTCCAAAGATATCCCATCAATATTATTTAGTAATGCAAAGTGCATATCTTCATTATAAGCAAGTCTATCAATGAGTAAGCCATTTGCTAAACAGATCTCAACTATTCCTTCATCATTATTGAAGGCCGGGAGTGATCCTATTTCAATAAAACCATCAGGATTTGATGTGTAATATTGAGTTTTTACGATATCAGCCTTTTTTGTCAACACAAGGTATTCTTTAGGGAAGAAAAGGAAACTCTCTTCAGTAATTGAGGCAGAGCCTGGTATCAATGTCATCGGATTTACTGAAG
>JAIOTT010000043.1 GCA_021106655.1 Bacteroidales bacterium | reverse complement strand
GAAAAATCAGTAAGGTTAGAAACTAATTTAGTGTAAAGTCTAATCTATAACTTTTGTAAACGATGTATCTTAACGAACATTTAAAAAAATACAATATATGAGCAAAATAATATACTTAGACCAAAATAAATGGATTGACATTGCAAGAGCTTTTTATGGAAGAGAAGACGGCGAAAAATATCATCCAGTATTAGAGAAACTTCAAGAAAAAGTTAATTTAGGAGACATCATTGTTCCAATTTCAGCAGTTCATATTATTGAGACAGCGAGAAATGGACATAAGGATAGACGAGAACGTTTAGCAAATTTCATCGCTGAACTTTCAAAGTCATATGGTATATTGCCATATATATCAGTTAGGCAACAAGAAATTGAAAATTCTATTTTATTGAAGTTAGGAAAAACTCCAAAGCACAATATTGGTGAAATAGCAATTAATCGAGGAGTTGCTCATATGTTAGGAATGGAACTACCCAAAAATGTTTTTTCAGCAGACTATGAGAAGTTTTTAATAAAGGTCAATCAACTTGAAAAATTTGTTGCAACAATGATGATTGATTTTATTAGTAGAGAACTCGTAAATGAATTAAAACAAGAAGACATAGACTCTATTGTTGACTATGAAAAGTCAAGGCAACTCAAAAATGAAGAACTTAGTAAGGAAATGAGATTAAGAGTTGCTATTATGGAAATGGCATATGACAGATTATTTCCAGTAATTATAGAGCAACTTAAAAAAATGGGTATTGACCCCAAACCATTTGCAGACAGTTTTAAAGATATAGAAGATTGGAAAGGTTTCTTTTTCTCTATGCCAACAATGGACATTTGGATAAATCTTCACGTTTTAAGAGATAGTGATAAAGGAAAAGCGGTTCATAGAAACGACACCAATGACATGGCATTTCTTTCAATTGCAGTTCCATATTGCGACATTGTAGTAACAGAAAAATATTGGGCACACCATTTAATATCAAACGGTTATGATAAAAAATACAATACAACAATATTGACTGACTTAACAGAACTAACTGACCTGATAAAATAAGAATATAAACAACTATATCATGGCAATATTAGGAAAACCTAAAGGAATTTTCGACTTAAACGATAGTGACAAATGCGTAGGTTCGTATATGATAAAATCCGACATTAAGGAAATACTTAAAGTTAATGAAAGCGACTTATCAAATATTACTTTTAAACTCATTGAAGGAGTTGAAGTAGTTGATGAAAGACAAATTCAAAAACTATGGTATGAAAACAAAATTCCGAATGCAATTCCAGTCAACAAGTCAAGTCTTGACGAACTTCTTTTAATAGCTATAATTAATAGGACTTATCCTGCCATTGAAATTGAAAGACAACTAAGGATTCATCCTTTTTCGATGGACTTAAAATTAACACTTCCTGACAAACCTCCAGTTTTTATTGAGTTTGATGGACCTTATCATTTTGCAGAATCAGGACGTTATGGAAAACCAAAACATCATCCATTAAGAAAAAAGAAAATAATTGAAGATAAAACAGGCATTAAGGTTATTAATTGGGCATATTGGATTCAAAGGTGTGAAAGCAACGTAAAATCAATATTTGATAAAAAAATAGATGGTTTTGGTGTGCTATGGAGTACTCAAGTTCATTTTGGAGATTTTATTTTTGATGACTCTGCACAAATTATTGAAGAAATAACTAAACAATTTAACGCCGTTGATAAAAACGGTTACGGTTATTTCTATGGTGGTCAAACAAGAGAAAGAAACAATCCTGAACACCCCATACTTGAGAAAATCAAAAATGGTAAGGAAGATATTGGTATAATTATTCCAAAAGGTTATAAGGATATAAATTATTGGATACCAGACAAACTTAAAGAATGAAAGAAAAACGCCCTATAACACGCAATATAGCAAAAAGCGGTGAAGTGCTTAATTGGAGCGGTTTTAGCCCGTTTCAACTTCATCTCGGTTTGATAAGGAAATCACTCGCAATCCGCTTCATGCCATATTGCAATCGTTGTAAGTAATGCTGAGGAAATGACATTTGCAGAATTAATTAAATCAAATGCTTGGTTAAGCATAAAAATGGTACTATCAAAATTGCATCCCGACCAAGAGGAGTTTATGGACGATTATCAACATGTATTTAGCCAATTGCAAGTTATTACTTCTTTGCCAAGCAATGTGACCATTGATGTAGGGTGGGTACATGATAGCTATGACAATACCCATTATGTTGATGTTTCTGGATATTATACTAATCCTGTCGACAGAACTAATAAATATACAAATTCGTTAGCCATTGAATATACACCTTGGAACGAATGGTTAGGTATGCCTATTGATAAAAATTCACTGAAGAACTTTTCAGAACTAGAAATTATTGCACATTGCTTAATCGAAATGACTTTTGCCGGTTTTGAGCAAGAGGACATTCAATCGGAAATAGATAGAATAAAAGATATTAAAGAGGAATACAATAACCTTACGCCTGAAGAGAAGAAGCAACAAACTATTTCATTAAATGATTTAAAAGCTAAATATGATACGGATTCTGACAAAGAATCGGGAACTGATAATGAAGATAAAAAGAACGTTTAGATAATAATAAATAGAGCACTAAAACTTAGGCCGTATTACTTCTTTCATTGATATTGCACTTATCTGAATTAAAACTCCTACCTTTGATGTAAAGTATTAAACCAAAAATGCCAAATCTCTACATTATATCTGGCTGTAATGGCGCTGGTAAAACAACCGCTTCGTTTACAATATTGCCTGAAATGCTTAACTGCGAGGAGTTTATTAATGCAGATGAGGTTGCTAGGGGATTATCTCCATTTAATCCAAATAAAGTCGCGATTGAAGCAGGTAGAATTATGCTAAAGAAGATCGACAAATTGATAAGTAATAAACAAGATTTTGCATTTGAAACTACACTTGCTCCCAAAAGCTATCTTAATACTATTCAAAATGCAAGAAAAAACGGATATGAAGTCACTTTACTTTATTTATGGCTTGATTCAATAGAATTAGCATTGAAGAGAGTTGAAACCAGGGTCATAGAAGGTGGTCATAACATCCCAGAAGATGTAATCAAGCGAAGATATATTTCTGGAATTAAGAACCTCTTTGAACTATATGTTCCAATATGTAATTACTGGATGATTTTTGATAATTCAAATCCAACTATTGAACTCATTGCAGAAGGAAGCTATGATAAAGATATTGTAATTAATGATAGACATAAATATGATCTAATGAAACAAATCACTAAACTATGACAACAAATAGCATCAAAATACGAGAAAAGATATTAAAAGGCTTGGAATTAACATACAGGCGTTTAATTAAACATAAGATTGATCGCAACTTTGACCTTGTTATATCAAAGGAAGGAAAAGTCCTTCTTATTGATCCAAAGAAGTTTCAGGAATAGCACGCACTACATACAACACCATGCATATGGCCAGCTTGTACAGGAGAAAATTTTGTCTGCACTGGAGGGCAATTAAATATAAAACGTAACTT
>JAIOTT010000113.1 GCA_021106655.1 Bacteroidales bacterium | reverse complement strand
GGATTTTTAAACTGGCCTAGAAACAAAAACAGCAAAGACATATTCTTCTCATCTGGCAATTTATTATGACCATATTTTTTCAAACGCAAATTCACCTCTTTTTCTAAAAGGCCTGAATGTTGTGTTTTTAATGCTTTATATGTTTTTTCAACTGAAAGACTATGGTAATTATTCATGTTATTGCTATTTGTAAAATTTATAAAACTTATGATTATTTTAACTATTATTTTTTACACCTATTGCAAAATCCAAAAATCTTCAAAGAGTGATAATTTACCTTAACTTTTTCTTTCTTTATAAGATTTGTTTCAAACTTTCGTAAAGCAGTTTCAACCTTTTCTGGGATAATATCAATCGTATCTCCACATTTTTCACATACAAAATGATGGTGATGAGACAAACTATTCAATTCATAACTGACCGCGTCCTTTCTCAAATTTAATGAATGTATAACATCATGTGACAAGAGAAAATCAATTTCACGATAAACTGTAGCTTTGTGAACTTTTACCTTGTCCACTCTAAACAATTCTAAAATTTGAATAGCAGTTAACGGTTGTTTTATATTAGAAAAATATTCTACCATTTTTTCTCTAACTGGAGTTATTCGAAAATCTTGATTACTCAATGTTTTAATAATCTTATTTTTCATATAATTTCATTATACGCGACTTTGTCGCATTAGTCAAAAAATAGATAAATCAAAAAAAACGTCCTAATTTGGACGATTTTCTCAATAACAATATCAACTTGAATTAAAAATGTTTATTTGCAATCCACAGGTGTAACTGGTCTGATACACACAAATAAACTCAAATACTTTTGAAGCTAATCGAATCTAAAGACGCTCCTAAATTTTAGTTCGACTCCTTGCCAGGTGCTTACTGGTCTTTAGGAATCGAGCCCCGAAACGCTAATGCTCGGGTCTATTTACACAATTTTATAAACACGGGGTGATTATGCTAATTCGAACTTATTTCTTAGAATCAAGCCAATCTACCTATATACCTATTTTAAAATAAATCCACATACCTTTATAAATTAAAACTTATTTTTTGGGATAATATTAAAAATAAATTAAAGTTATTACAATTAAATAATTTATAGATTTAAATCAATCCAATCAAGAAATATTTTCTTTACTTGTTTTAAATGCTCTTCTTTTTTAAAGGTATGCTCAGAACCTTCAATAACGTAAATTTCTTTTTTGTCTGGTAATTTATCAAAAAGAATTTGCTGATGTTTTAAAGGAGTACTTTTATCAAGACTGCCAACCATTAACATAACAGGAAAATTCATTTTATTAACGTTTTCAAGTAAATCATACTTAAGTCTGTCTTCAATATGTGAATATTTTAACTTAACTCCTCTTTTTTCTTGAATCCATCCCCTTTTTTTTATTTCTTCTATATTTTCATATTTTGGCAAATCAATACTTAATTTTCCCGACACTACAGTTGAAGTCGGAGCTATAGCTTTTATTTTTTCAGGGTATTTTTGAGAATATAAAGCAATCGTAATTCCACCTAAACTATGCCCGGCTAACCAAAATGGTTCACGATACCATTCTTTATCTTTCGCCCATTCAATAACATCTTCTAAATCTTCATAATAATTAGTTACTGTTGCATCGGCATAATCTCCATCGCTTTCACCGAAAGTATTAGTAGTATCAAATCTTATTACGGTAAAGCCTTTTTCCTTAAAAGCATCTGCATATGTTTCAATGTGAGGCTGTTCTTTGCAACCGCTTAATTCGTGAGCAATAAACGCTAAATTATTAGAATTTTTATTTTCCTCAACAATTATAACAACATTTTGATTTTTTCTGTTTTTTATTGTTATTTTTACCATATTTAATAATTTATTTTTTAATTGATTATTGAATTTACGGCAAATCATATTCAAACTCGATTTCCATACTTCCCCCTGGTATTGCCATTATTCTTTTCCCTTTTATTTTATCGGCAAATATTTCTTCCGGCTTCAACTCATACCTCGAAGCCCAAAATCCACCACAGCCACCTTTTTCTGCAGGGCCATCATCAACCCCCTCTATCACGGTAACACGTGTTGCCCAAGCATCTTCCTTTGCATTCAAGCCTGTGAGGATGTAACCGCTTTTTCCATCATCGTTAATATCAAATCTAATATCGTTGTTACCATCTACTTCATATGACTCTGTTATATTTCCATTCCCAAAAATCGTTGATGACAGATATCCCATCCACTCCATATCAGCACTAGCCGTATCGACTGAATTGCAATTAGCTTTTCTCTCTGTCACGATATAATTACCTCCATCCAAGTCATATTCAACTGTTTCATCTAATTCTAGAGTGGATTTGATTGTTTTTCCACCCCCAGCTGAAGCAAACGAAAGCTTCATATGTCCTTTTTTCTTCACCACGCAATCTCCCTTGGTATCAATATTATATACTCCCGATTGAATCCATTCCAAGTCAGCGTTAGAATAAACTAGGATCACAGCCTTTACTCTTTCTGCCTCATCCTTGCGACAATATTCTTTTTCTGAAATACTATTCCAATCTTCTCTATGCCAGGTATCCCCAATTTTTATAAGTGCCTGTCTCTGAAAAGATGGATCAAGAGTAGGAGATTTAAAATCAAATTTCACCCTATTCACCCTCCCAAGATCTGAATCAAAATAATGATATATATATTTCATGCCACCTAGGTCTAAAGCAATTGGCACATCCTTATCAACTTTATCATAAAGATAAATAGCCTGAGTTGAATCACCAGTTGGATTTTTATCGGGATATTTTGGAGTGTCTTGGTATATCTCCCAAGGAACTTGATTCCAATTATACATTGCAAATTCGGCATAAGTATTATCAAAATTACTTATACTATTTCTAACAGCATCACTAATATTACCATTTTTTCCTTTTTGCAAAACTGTATTCACATGACTATCATTCCCTAAATATTGACTCAAAAAGAAAAACCACATATAGCTTCCATATTCTTCATCGTTCTCAATACTAAGACGATATTTGTGTAAACTGTCATAAAACTCATCCAGATGATCAAACTCTGAATTTTTTTCTGGATACACAAAGTCTTCTGCCCAAACAGCAGTCGCTTCCGTTATCCAATCTGACCCCGGTGTACTTTCAATATAAGTTGACGAGAGATAATACTGAAAACAATGAAAAAGTTCATGGGCTAATACCGGCTCAATATATTTTTCTGGATGATTATTACCTATCTTAATCTCACAATAATCATCTTTCCAGGTTGCCATACCATAATCACTTCCAGTATGAGTATAATAAATTTTTGTATGATTATCCGGATACATCCCAAGTAGAGCCTTGTACATCGGCCAAGCCTTCCCCATTGCTGTTTTTATTCTTTCTGCCTTAACCTTGTCTACTTCCCAATAATATATTTTACCAGCTCCTTCAAACCAGGTCGTACTAAAAACTAAAGGCCCAGACATACCGGCAATTGCCTTAGCTGGTTTAATAAAATTAAAACTTGTCTTTTTATTTACATTTTCAAAATATTTAGGATCATCAGGGGAAACTACATATGGTTCCAATTCTTTTTTAGTTTTATCATCCAAACTATCCCAATTATTTATCGCCCACTGCAAATCTCTATTCAAAGAAGTCCTACCAGTACTACTTTCCGCTCCCTTATATTCTTCTTCTACCTCATCTGGTAAAAATGATGCCTTGATAGATTTAGTAACAGCTTCTTCCTTACTAATCTCTCCCGCCTCCAAAGCTGCCTGAATTTTGTCATGGCTAGTCGCCTCTCTCGCAGGTGACTTGGTAGATTCTAACATCTTTTTTAATTCATCATCCAGGCTTGCCCGAGATAAAATTTCTTCAATGCTACTTGCTTCATTATTATTATTTTGAGTTTCATCTGGAGTTTTTTTACCACAACCAGAAATCAACAAAATTCCTCCCAAACATAGAATCAATGAAAATTTTATACTTCTCATATTTTTTTATTAAATATTTATTAGTATTTTATTGCAAAACTATACCTTAACTATAACAAAATAACCTTAGACCTGTAAATAAGCAAACAAAAAATCACAGCTAATATTACTATGATTTTATCTGCACGGGGTAACTATGCTAGTTCGAACTTATTTTATAGAAATAAAAGAACCAATTTATATTCCTATTCTAAGATAACTTAAATAAGCACTGTATCGTGAACGATGTTAGAACTGAGTTTATTCAAAATAAAGTAAAAGCTTATATGCCCTCTCTATAATTTTAAGTCATTTACGGTATGTATAATAATTTTTTAGTTGCTTCATTTGTTAGTATAACCTCTTTATTTATTCTTCATATAAATAAACCTGTAATATTTTTCACTTTATTATTTTTCAAAACTTCTCCTTTTAATTGTAGAATATGACCATTCTGATGACTACTAAACCTTGAATAGGTGGAAATAATTTTTATTGGGATTTGATACACTTCTAAAATATTAAAATTTTGATCAAACAGAACACCAACGAGAAAATCAAATTTATTTTGGTCTAAATTTCTTATTACTCCTAGTTGTCTCGATTTATTGTGAGTAGTTATTCTTCTGCTTTTTATTTGATACCTAGCTCCTTTTTTATCTAATGCGTCATATCCGGGCATAGAGTTAATAGCAAGCTCTAAGTGCATTTTTTGAGAAACTAAATATTCTGCAATATCAGCAACGGGGTTATTTGAAGTTCGAATTATTTTTCTACCCATTAACTCTTTCATTATTGAAGAATAAAGCTCTAGTAGCTCCCGTATATTCAATTTTTTTATATTCATTATTTTAATTATTTTACTTCTTTTAAAACTATATTATTTTTTAGCATTTCATCTTCACTGTCACTCCATTTACCAAATTCAATTTCCCATGTCTTTCTTAAGGACCCAACATTATCACCTGCTAATAATAATTCAAACCTATACTTGCCGGGTTTTATAACATTTGGGATCTCTCCGTTTGCCACGGGATTTGGCTGAGTTAATGTGTCTATAATTAACATTGCTTTATCACCTCCTCTTAAGTTAAGGAAATGTCCGAAATCACAATGACGAAATAAGCCGACAGGGACCCTTATTGCATTTGTTCTTGGTTCAAAATGACTCCATACTAAACTAATCGGTAAAAAATGCTTTAACTTATGAGATTTGCCGCTTTCATCAATTCTCCAAAAATTAATTGGCATTATTTCTACATTTTCACCAGCAACACCTTTCTTATGTAAAACTCTAATTCTTAAATAAATAGTCTTTCCTAGATATTCTCCACTTTGACTAGTCATCACTATTTGATGAGTATCTGGAGATAACAAACTTAATTTCATATCCAAAACAGATCTATTCCATAACTTTCTCAATCTTTCCTGAAATAAAGCAACCAAAACTGCCATAAAGGTTACAATAGCTAGAGCAATGTTTACCCATTGATCAGGTGAACCATT
>JAIOTT010000251.1 GCA_021106655.1 Bacteroidales bacterium | reverse complement strand
CCACACTTCTCACAGTTGCAATTGATTTTAATTGCTTTAGAGTTTGTCCTTCTTTTTTCTCAATTGAAGTCCATGAAGCATCAAATCTATCAATTTGACTTATAAGACAAATTAGTCTCCAATCAATATTTATTTCGAATGTGTGAACTTTATTTTCCACTCTGCAAATGTATCAATTATTTTCAATTGTGATACGATATGATTCGTTTTTATTCGATAGGTATCCGATAGTCACGATACGGTATGATACGTTTTGATACGATAGTGAGTGGTTCGGTCAAAATGCCCTATATTTTTTGTGTGTGCCCTGCATGAGCATACAGTGCACCCACTCGGAAGCTTGAGAACAACTCAAAAATATAAATAAATTTCTCAAAAGCCGAGGAATGGGTTATAAATTTTCCAGAGGATGCAAGTCCCTTATTCGCAAGGGTAACGACCCTGAAGTATTAGTAAGTCGCAAGGTGGTGTGAGAGCCTCTCCCTGTCAGTTTTTACTGAGGGGCGGGCTACTCGATAGGATAAATGACGCGAAGCAAATGACATCCGAAGGATAAATGACACGAAGTAAATGACGCGAAGCAAATGACCATTGAATGACTAAAAGGATATCCCAAACCTTAAATCCATGAAATCAGCTATATGCCTGTGGGTTTTCAGATTGATTCCTATAAAGAACTTCTTACTTACCTTAAAATTCAGTCCGTATCGTTGATATACCGGATCATTACGATGATAAGGGTCATACAAATAAACTCCAAGTTGTTGACTGAAGACAAAACGACCTAATAGAAATTCGTGACCGAACAAAAGTGAACCTCTCTGGTAATCAACATCAAGAGAATCTCTTTCTATTCGTTTTTTTAAACTTTCATCAACAACCCATTCAAAACCAGCGTTCATTGCGCTTATTCTGGCAACTCTATAACTAAAATTTAAAGCCACTCCAAATACCAGGTATTGTGCCTTTTCATCTGCTTCTATACCCGTTAAAGCTAGAAATATGAAAACGTCATGACGCTTTCTGCTCAGAGTATCATCACGCCAGCTTATCTTTGGAAATTTTTGATATTTTACCGGTTTTATATAATAATCAAGCCCAAAAGCAACCGAAGGATAATTAATCCCTTTATTCGGATATTTTACACCTCCATTTGAAATATGATTATAACATGCACCAATATTCAGGTTCAATTCAGGACTAAGCTGATAATTCAGATTAATACTTAACAACAGCGGAAAGCCAAGATGCGAGCTAAACGAAAGGTTTTGAGGATTCTCAACTTCATCATAAGGATTGCCAAGATATGCCAATCCAAGTCCTGCACGAAGCGAAACATTTACCTTTCTCCGAAAACCAAAGAAGGGTTCCACAAAAAATAAAGCCGACATACCTTGTCCAAGTATCTCTGGATTGTTAAAATTCCAATATGTAAATGAGAACCCAATCATTGGATAACAACCATATGTTTCCCAGGTTTTCCTTGAAGTATATCTTTTCTTCAGGTCAATCCCAATTCCGAAAGGGTATGTGTTTTTCATCGGTCTGATATCCCTGGAATGAATGATAACGAATCCTAAATGCGATCTCAAACCAAGAACAGAAGGATTAATCGTTTCTGGTGATTGGGCAGGAACAATAATGACATGAAGACCTAATAATATCACGAAAGCCGAAATAAAAGGAAACCTGTACATCACACAATAATATAAATGATACAATATACAAAATATTGATCATTTCTAAATAAAACTCAGAAAAATTCTGGATCTTATTCGCTAAGGAGTTCTTGCACTTTTTCTTCCAGAGCTTTGCCTCGCAGTTTCTTTGCGATAATTCTACCTTCTCTGTCGAGAAGAACTGTATGTGGGATAGATTTAACTTGATATTCCTTTGCGGCTTCTGAATTCCAAAACTTAAGGTCACTAATCTGAGTCCAGACAAGTTTATCACTTTCAATAGCCTTAAGCCATGAATCCCTGCTTTTATCAAGAGAGACTCCTAAAACCTCGAAACCTTTATCATGGTATTTTGAATATAATAAAACAAGATTGGGATTTTCTCTCCTGCATGGCCCACACCAGGCTGCCCAGAAATCAATCAAAACAACTTTTCCACGTAAAGAAGATAACTTTTTTAGGTTACCATCAGGATCAGGGAGTATTATTTCAGGAGCTAATGAACCTATCGCAAGCTTTCTTTGGTTCTCCACCCTGGAGTGTAGATTCTTTACAAAAGTATTGTCAGGATATTTTGGAAATAATGATTTGTCTACCGTATCATAAAGTTTAAAGTTATCAGCAATATCAAGCTTTTCAATAACAAATAAAGATGCAAGGGATTCAGGATTAGTTTTAATAAATTCAGTGATATAATTAAGTTTTTCCGTATTGATCCTGCTATATTCCTCTCTTAATGAAGTAATGGCTTGCTTGTCGGCAACTGATTTATGTATTATCTTATACTTTTTATTTATACTATCCAGTTTCAGTTCATATAGATTAATGTTGTTTCCGGCAGTATACAATAATGTGGTCTGGACAGAACCAGAAATATTCAAATTATGATTTAGATTATCGGCATCTGCATGAATACTTATCTTTTCGCCCGGATCAATTATCAATGAAATAAAATTCTCATCGCCAAGTTGCAGTCTAAATATACCTGCATCGGAAATAAATGCTATTAATGAAAAACTACCGTCCTGCGCAACTTTTGATGTAGCAACAGGAGGATGATTATTTGCAAATTCTTTAAGATGGATTTCCTCACTACCATTAGCATTATTCAGAATTCCTGAGATTGAAATATTAGGATTTTCCTGGGCAAAGCCTGCAAATGCGAGCATTATAGAAAGCAGGGAGATTAATAATTTATTGAGCATATTTTATGTTGTTACGGGTCACGGGTTACGAGTTACGGGTAACGGGTTAGGGGTTACGCATTCCGGTTAATGGTTTACGAATGACGGTTTAAAATTAATGATTTTCTAATTCATATTTGCTAATTTCCTATTTCAACTTTCAACTTTCTAGTTTCCAATCACAAAATAAAGATTGAAAAATTAGTTTTTTTTGGAAAAAAGTTATAAAAAGGATTAGTAACTT
>JAIOTT010000286.1 GCA_021106655.1 Bacteroidales bacterium | reverse complement strand
GGGCTTCAACAAAATATAGAGTTGTTGCATATAGTACAGGTGTAGTATAGTTTGGTCCGGTTGCTATCTCAACACCCCCTGTAGCCACATCAAACCAGAATAAGGAGTCAAGAGAACCTGCTGTAAGGTTTGCTACATTGCCATATGGAATAAAAACATTACTTACTGCAGGAGGAGGAGGAATGTGTGCAGATAAAACTGATAATGTTACTGAATCATTATTAAAGATAGGATCAAACATTAAATCAACCCATGCAACAAATTCGAAAGTTGAATCATAAAGAGTTGTACTCATATCTATTGTTGCATTAAAGATGTAATCCAGGGTGTCGCCCGGTGCAATTGTAGTTGTTACCGCTTCAGTAACAGTATTGCCTCCGATAGCAAGATAATTTGCACTCAGGTTCCCGTTGATATCATTCAAACCTACGTTAACTATCCTTAAAGTGACATTTTCAATACCCAGTCCACATGCAGAGACAGGTGTTGACAGCTCATAAGCCTCAGCATTTTGTAAAGGATCACCATAGAAATTTTTACAAGTCTCATCATTAAAATCATTCAAATCACCTGTAACAATAGTATATGCACATATGCTGTTGTCAAGAACCGGAACAGTTATATCCGGTAAAATAACTGTTTCAGTTGCTGTTGGGGCAAGAGCTCCATTCCATGGAGTACTTATAGCAAGCCCTCCATTTAATTTATAATCGATATCCATACTGAATAAAGTATCAGTACCGAAGTTTTTAATTATAACCTGAACAGGAATAATGCTTGCTTCTATTTCAATAGCTTGAGGTTGAACTATCTCAATTACACCTGCATCCTGTGGTATAGGAGGGACTATCATTGCAAGATAATCTTCAGTTTCACCCCATAAGTAGGTGCCGCAAGGCGGAGCAATGCCGGTTTCATCCAGAACCACTCTCATCATTGTTATTCCCGGGTTTGCAGTATATGGCACAATTACATTCCCTGTAACAGTCAATAAAGAGTTTGTAGTATTACCACTAAAAACTGTTTCAGCAGGTGTGTCAAACACCCCGTTCCTGTTATAGTCAATATATACTTTTACATCACAGGCATATTGCCCTGATGAAGAAATCTGGCTTACGGATATTGGATATGTAACTCCCGGTGCCAACTGTACAGGAGGTAAATATGTAAAGTCAGTATATGCCTGCGTTGCTGTTGGGTTATTTGAAGCAGGAAGAGGATTACCATTATTTAAATTACTGATAGTTACATTGCCAATATCTTCATATGCAGCAGCAGAAGTTGAATATGACTGGCAGTAGTTGAACATCATATTCTCAATATCTACAATAACAGTATCATTTACCTGGTTGTTATCACCGGCGACAGTAACCCATGCTTTGAACTCATAAACACCAAAGGCTGAAAGATCAGCGTCAACACTGAAAGTATGGATAACAGTATCAAGTGTATTTAAAACTGTATAAATTGTATCAACTAATGGAGTTCCTCCATCGATAGAATAATATACAGGGAAGTTAGAGATTAGTAGTGTTCCATAGTTTTTAAACTTCACTGTCACAACTTCAGATGCTGTCAGGTTAAAATCACTGACAGGAGAGAGCATCTCAACAGCACTTGCATCAATAGGCGGAACGCCACCAACGAATACAGTATCCGGCACCCTGTTGCTTTTGCAACCAGTACCTGTTGTTGACTCAACATCAACATAATAAATTGTCATTCCATATAAGAGCGGAGTGTCATAGGTAGAGCCATTGCCTATTGCAGTGCCTCCAACAGCAACATCATACCAGGATATAGGATAAGTTGATGTGGCAGTAAGTGTTGTATTAGTACCATAAGGGATATTTGCATTGCTGACAATCGGATCAACAGGGACATGGCCTGAAATAACAGATTTCTTTGTAGTATCATTATATGGATTAGGATCATTAAGAAGATCAGCGTAAGCAACTATTTCAAAAGTAACGTCATTTGTGGTAACTGAAAGATCTGCTGTAGTTGAAAAATTATGAGTAATTGTGTGAGCAGGCGGGATAACAGCTGTAATAACTTCTGTTACCGGGGTGGTAACACCATAAAGAAAATAGCTTGCAGTAAGATTGCCGTTAATAGTATCCAAACCCCCGTTATAAATGTCAATACTTACGGTTTCATCTCCAAGTCCGCATCCATCAGCAGGTGTAATAATGTTAGTAACAGCAACATCTTGTGGAGCGGGAACCAGGATTGCAAAATTATCTATTGAAACACCATCATACTGAACGGAGGCATCAGAGGTAAAGATAAAGCGAAACTGTACGGCTCCAATTGTAAGATTCAGGAAGCTAAGGTCATATTGTGCTTCGAACCATCCATTTGAAGTTCCTGCCCATGCAGGCAGGCCGCTAGAAATGATACTTGCCATATTATACCAGTTCACACCATTTGGATCATTTTGTGTACCCAGAACCTGCCAGGTAATACCATTAGTTGTGTATTCCAGTCTTGTTCCATCCCAACTTTGTTCTGTATAATAATTTAGCCAAACAGATAATGTTGCACTAACAGCACTGGAAAAGTCAAACACAGGAGATGTTATAGTAGCATCTGCGCTTGCTCCGTATGCAGATGTAAGATTAATGTCCCAGGAATTAGGAACAGTATATGCATTATTTGTCACACCATAATTCGGTGTTCCCAGCTCCCAGTTAGAAGAAGTTGAATTGGAAGAAGGAGTCCAGAGATCTACTATGTCGAAGTTATCAAGAAAAGGGAAGGTGATACCCGATGATGCAACAAATTCTATACATGCAGATGTTGGCTCTTTTGCCATATTGCGTGCTATAGATGCATCCCATGCAACAACATGATAGCATACTGTATCCAGGTCATTTACTGCCGGAATAGTAGCAGCGAATGTATCTCCATTAATAACAGTCATACCCACAGTATCATTTATTCCTGTATTAATATTATAAACAAGCAAGGCAGTGTCAATTCCACTAGCATCAGTGATCTCAGCCTTGATGTTATAGGGCCCTAAATGGTAAACTGTATTTGTCAGAACCGGGGGAAGAATAACAATTACAGGTGGGTCCAGTTCAGAAACAGAAGCTCTGACTATTATGTTATCAACCAGCCATCCGTAGTTACCACTTGAACCGGGAGCTCCACCATCGGCAAGATAAAATCTCAAAATAACAGAAGCTTCATCAGAAGCAAGAGCCGACAGATCAAATCTTTCATGCTTCCACCAGGAATTATCAGGTATTGCAGCTCCATTTCCGGGAAGCCAGTCGTTACCATAGGAGCTGGAGTTAAACCTGCCGAGAGTAGCAAAGTTAAGAGCGCTACCAAGGTATTCATTACCTGTCAAATCAGTCCATGTTGCTCCACTATCAACAGAAATGTCTATTCTGGCAATATCCAGAAAGTCAACTTTACATATTTGATCAAAATCAAAATAAACCACATACTTTCCTAATGTTGTAAATGTGTCAGTTGTGAGATAAGATGTTACAAGTGGCAGCGTTGAACAAGAATCAGAATATTGACCGCCTGAAGATAAAATGTTACTTAAAGCCCAGTCATCTGTACCCGGAACAGTTTGTGTTGATGTTACGCTGTCAGCAAAAGAAGGTGATTCAAAGTTTTCATGAAAAGCATTGGTCTGAGCCGTAATGAGATATGTCGTAAGAAGGAAAACGCTAAAGAGTAAATATTTTTTCATTTGATTTTAATTAGATAATAATTTTCTGATGATTCAAGCAGTATAAAAAAATAATCCGTAAAATTATGCAAAATATTGATATTTGCAACGATTATCTTACTCAAAACGAATAATTTTAAGCTTTTTTAAGATCCTGATGGATTGATTGTTATTAGTATTAATAAATTAATTTTCTGTTGAAATATAATCATTCTAATTCACCCTAAAAATGAATCATAGAATAGACACAAAAAGTGATATAATGGTTGCTTTAATTTCATCAGAAATAAACAAAGGGACGCCATCCCCTCCTTCATAAGATCTCTGCAACTACAAATGTACTTCCACCAATGAATATCAGGTCATCTTTTTTTGCTCTTGAGCGGGCCGAATTCAGAGCATCTTCTACAGATGGATATGCTTCGCCTTTTAGTCCGGAACTGCTGGCGAGTTTGAATAATTGATGTTGATCAAGGGCTCTGGGAATATCAGCCTTGCAGAAATAATATATTGCATCTTTGGGTAATAGCTTCATTATGCCGGATGTACTCTTGTCCTTTACAGTTCCGTAAACAAAGTGAAGTTGATTGTGAGGAGTATTTTGTATTAGTTGAATTACATTTTTTATACCATCAGAATTATGTGCAATGTCGCATATTGTTAAGGGTGATCTGGCAATTATTTGCCATCTTCCGTTAATACCTGTCCTCCTGACTACAGTACTTATTCCATGGAAAATACTCATTTCCCATAAATTATAGTTCAGGAGTTCCAGAACCTGAAGAGCGCAGATAATATTCTTCACCTGGTATCCGGCTGTAAGTTCCGATTTGAGGTTTTTAAGAATTAGCTGATCATTTTTATAAATGTCCATCGATAATCGTTGGACTACATTTCCGGTTATCCTGATATTTTTTGCTTTATAATTGCTATCTGCAAAATATAAGGGAGAGTTATTCTTTTTTGCCTCATCAATGAAGATATTTTTTACTGAGCTTTGTTCTTCACCGATTACGACGGGTATTTCCAGCTTTATAATAGCTGCTTTTTCTGCCGCGATCTCTTGTAATGTATTTCCCAGGAATTGTGTATGATCCAGGCCAATATTAGTAATAACAGATACTATTGGATTAATCACATTAGTAGAATCAAGTCTTCCGCCCATGCCTGTTTCAATAATTGCGATATCAACTTTTTCATCAGAAAAATATTTAAAAGCTAAAGCAGCTGTCATTTCAAAAAATGAGGGTTTTATTTCCTGAAAGGCAGTCTTATAAGTAGCTATAAACTTAATTACCTCAGACCTCAGGATCTTTCTGCCATTGATTTTTATTCTTTCCCTGAAATCTTTTAGATGAGGAGAGGTATATAATCCAACTTTCAAACCATTTGATTGTAATATTGATGCTAAGAAGTGTGAAGTAGATCCTTTGCCATTGGTACCGGCAATATGAATGGAGGGGTAGTTGTTGTAAGGATTATCCAGAATCTTGCAAATAGCAATTGTATTATTGAGATTGGCCTTATATGCAGCCTGGCCTACACGTTGAAACATAGGTAACTGGCTGAACATGTAGTCCAGTGTTTGGTGGTAGTTCATTAATTCAGCAGAATAAAGTTGTAGGTGATAGTTCCTTTTTGGATTTCGGCGGCATTAGGATCAGCACTAAATCTTGCTTTCAGCGCAGCCCTTTCAGTTAAATTTTGCAGGCTCAGGTCAGATATTGTTGTGCCTTTGGCTCCTGCCATGGCTTTTGTTACAACACCGTTTTTATTTACCCAGATAGAGACAACGATTTTACCTTGCTCTTTAGAATTATATTCCGGTTTAGGTAAATGTTTAGCTGATCTTCCTCCAAGGCTAAAAGAGATACCATTTCCTGCACCTCCGCTTCCATCATGAGTTTTTACATCTTTTGAGCCAAATGGATTTCCCTGATCGCCGGTTTGTCCTGTTTCTCCTTCATCGCTGCCCTCTGAGGTTTTGTCGCTTTTGCCTGTATAAAGTGCATTCGGATTTACTTTGGGCTTCTCGGGCTCAACTTTTGTTTCTTCTTTAGGAGTTTCTTTAACTTCTTTCTTGGTTTTATTTTTCTCTTTTTCAGGATTTTTTACTTTTTTTTCTATTGCCGGAGCTTCTTCAGTTTCCTGGGTAATTATTTCATCCTTGGCTTTTGTTGAAGTTTTTGGTTCAGGTGGTGATACTTCCTTGACGGGAGCTTGTTGGTCTTGTTGTATTGTACCCATTCCCTCATCACTATACCCGAGGTTAACTTCGACTCCTTCTTCTCCGGGTGGAGGGAAAGGGGCAGTCAGACCAAAAAATATCAATGCCAGCAATACCACTAAATGAACAAGTACTGTCCCGATTATTCCTTTTATTTTATCCTTTTTAGATTCCATTATTATCTGGAAGGTTTAGTGGCAAGAATTACTTTATGTTTTGTTTTATATAGTACATTAATATTATTAACAGCATCAATTACATTAACAACATATTGTATTGGTACTGATTGATCTGCTCTCAGAACAACCGATCCATCCATTTGTCCTGCAAGCTTAAGATCAATCTCATCCTGAAGGGCATTTTCATCAACCTGGTGTTCATTTAAATAATATAAAAACTGATCGTTAATATAAACTGTGAGGGTTTGTTTAGCCATGGTTTTACTATGACTGCTTGGCAGGAGTAATTTTATTGCATTCGGGGCAACAAGTGTAGAAGTAAGCATGAAAAATATCAGCAGTAAAAACACCAGATCTGACATGGAGGCAGTGTTGAACTCAAGGCTTCTTTTATTTCTTGTTTGTATAGCCATATGTTAATAATGTTATTTTTCCTGGTTTTATTATTTGTTTTTACCTTTTTCTTGCCACCAAGTCTCAAAGGCACTAAGATTCACTTAAATGTTAATACAAACCGCTCTTTGTGTAAGCTTAGTGTCTTGTAGCCTTAGTGGAATATTAATTTATTTAGCCGGTTCATGAAGTAAATCCGTGAATTCCGTTGAGCGAGCTTCCATAATAAAATCAAGTTTATGTATCCTTGCAACAAGAATATTATAGCAGATATAACCAACAATACCAACGATTAGTCCTGCAACCGTGGTTATCATTGCCTGATAGATTCCATTAGAAAGTAATGCAATATCAATATTATTCCCTGCATTAGCCATATCGTAAAATGCCCTGATCATCCCTATCACAGTTCCAAGGAAGCCAAGCATTGGAGCGGCACCTGAAATGGTTGCAAGAGTAGCAATATTTTTCTCCAGTTTGGAAACTTCTAATTTGCCGGTATTTTCAATAGCAGCATTAATGTCATTCAGGGGTTTACCGATACGTGACAATCCTTTTTCTATCATTCTTGCGATAGGAGTTGTATTGTTTTTTGATAATGAAACAGCTGAATCTATCCTGCCATCATGGATAAAATCCTTGATGTTATTCATGAAGTTGTATTCTTCTTTGGAGGCTTTATTTATGATCAGAAAACGTTCAATAAAAATGTAAATTGCAATAATAGAAAACACTCCCAGTATCGCCATTATCCATCCGCCTTTTTGCGATAGCTCCCATATTGAAAGTGTAACTTCTGTTGGTATTTGACCGGCCGCATTAGCGATGGTGTCGGTGAGTTGTTCCCCTGCCTGTGTGATTTGCAATAATATTCCCATGTTTATGTTAGTGATTAGTTATACCTTATTTAACAAATAACTTTTTTTTCTTTGTAGCAATAAGCTACTATAATATTAAACTCTAAAAGTAAGCATATTGCATATCTCTCAATATAAGTTTGGGTTTATTTTTTAACAGTTCTATGTTAATATAAACTGATACTCGGAGGATTTATTATATCAAAGACTGAGGCCTTCCTCAACCTTAGCCTTTTCATATTACAATTAAACATTTTATTAAAAAATAATCACTGGTATAAAAACTTTTATACTTTTGCAGCTTAATTAATCAAAATATTGAGATATGTTTATTTTAATGGTAGTGATTTTCGTTCTGGGGTATACAGCTATTGCCCTTGAACATCCCCTAAGAGTTGATAAAGCAGCTTCTGCACTACTGATTGGGGCATTAACATGGGTAGTTTATATTGTAGGATCTTCTGATATTTTAGAGCTTGGCTTCAGTAGTTCGTGGATGGAATATTTAATTAATCATCCGGAAGAGAATAATCATCACGGTATGATTAACTTCATTGCTCACCATGAAGTGTTACATCATCTTGGTGAGATATCCTCAATACTTTTCTTTCTTTTAGGTGCAATGACCATAGTTGAGATTGTTGATCAGCATGATGGTTTCAAGATCATAACGGATAAGATAAAGACTACAAATAAGGTAAAGCTTTTATGGATTATCAGTATTCTGACATTCTTCATGTCAGCCGCCCTGGATAATCTTACTACAACTATTGTAATGGTTGCGCTTTTGCGTAAGATAATTGAGGACAAGAAAACACGATGGTTCTTTGCCAGCATGGTTATTTTAGCCGCCAATGCCGGAGGTGCATGGTCACCGATTGGAGATGTTACTACCATTATGTTATGGATCGGAGGTCAGGTAACTACTGTTAATATTATTCTGATGGTTATTGTTCCAAGTCTGGTTACAATGGTAGTTCCAGTAGTATTATTATCATTTACAATGAAAGGCAATGTTACCAGGCCTGTTGAAGCAGAAAAGAATGGCGGAGAGTATGAAGGAATAACTGCACTGCAACGAAATTTCATATTCTTTTTTGGTGTTGCATCATTGTTATTTGTCCCGGTTTTTAAAACACTTACACACCTACCTCCTTATCTTGGAATGCTTCAGGGGCTTGCATTATTGTGGATTGTCACTGAAATTATGCACAGAAGTAAGAAAAGAGCTAACAGACCAAACTTGACAGTAATTAGTATTTTAAGAAAAGTGGATGTCCCAACAGTGCTTTTCTTCCTTGGAATATTATCAGCTGTGGCCAGTATGCAATCTGCTGGTCAGTTACAATTATTAGCTGGTTTTCTTGATGAACACCTGGGTAATATATTTGCTATTGACCTTGCTATTGGTGTTCTGTCATCTATTGTTGACAATGTTCCTCTTGTTGCAGGTGCTATGGGAATGTATCCTACATTAACTCCTGAAATGGTTAATGCCTTACCTGTTGCAGAACAGGCTTATGCAAGTGCTTTTATGGTTGATGGTTTGTTCTGGGAATTCCTTGCATATTGTGCCGGTACAGGAGGAAGTATATTGATAATCGGATCAGCTGCCGGTGTTGCTGCAATGGGAATGGAAAAGATAGATTTTATATGGTATCTGAAAAAAATTAGTCTGTTAGCTCTGTTAGGTTACTTTGCAGGAGCTGTAGTCTACTATTTCCAATCAATTTTATTGCATTAAAAAGTACTTAAAGTCTGGAGCACTCAGAGTGCCTTGAGTTTATTAGGAGGAAGTCCGGAGAATATTACGCCTCCGCACGAATTATGTATCGCTCCGGTAACAGAGCATAAACAATTAATCTCGTTACGCATCCGTAATGTTCCTAAAAAAGCAAAGATCATTGCTTCTTTGAACTCAACGATTCCG
>JAIOTT010000181.1 GCA_021106655.1 Bacteroidales bacterium | reverse complement strand
GTAAGGAATTACAATAATTGTAGAAGTTGTATGTTTACCCCCGTCCGGGCAGTGATGGAGACGAATTTAAGAATTCTCCCAATGTGAAAATGGTTAATGCGCGAATAATGGAGATATCCTCATCTTTTATAAGAAATGCCATAAAGAAGAAAAAGAACATTCAATACATGTTTCCTCCTGTAGCTTATGAATATATCCTGGAGATGCATTTCTATGAACGCTAAAATGGATGGCAAATTCAAAAGAAGTTTTTGATTGAAGAACCGGGCTTAACTATTCCTGGGTAGGAGGAGCTTGGTAATCCTGAACAGGTAGTGTCTGAGAATTGTCGATTTGTTCTCTTAGTTCGGTATCTGTTATTTCAATACTAGCATTTCTTGGAATGACAAAAATAGAGATCATACTGAGAGCCAGAAGGACTATGGCTAGAGTCCATGTTGTTTTTTCAAGGAAATCGGCAGTTTTTCTTACTCCCATAAACTGGTTTGAACCAGAGAAGTTAGAAGCTAATCCGCCTCCTTTAGAGTTTTGCACAAGTACAACCAACACAAGCAAAATACATGTGATCAGGATTAAAACGGAAATTAGGATATATGTTCCCATCGTGTAAAATTTATCAGTTATTTATATTTTCTTTTTTAATTTTCTCAATTTGGGCTGCAAAGTAACTACTTTTTTCCGGAAATTTCAAGATTAATTGCTTATAAATTTTTATTGCCTTGCTTTTATCCCCTTGCTTAAGATAAATTTTAGCCAGAGTTTCTGTCGCAACATCATATATACTTGCCTCATCCTGCTTCGGGATATTGATTTCAGCCAGCCTCTTTTCATCAGGTTTACTGATGCTGGGTTCTTCTCTGATAAATTCATCAATAAGCTCAATATAAGATTTTTGTTTTGTTGTAGTATTTGATCCGGAATCTATATTCTGATCTTTTGCTTTAACTAACTCTGGGTTATTTAGCAATTCCTTTAATCTTCCCCTGTCAGGTGAATATGTTGCAGCAAGCTTTATCTGTTCTTCATATCTGTTATCATTAATATTCTGAAGATTTTTCATATAGAGAATCTGCGCAGTACTAAAAAATGGATATTCCATCCTCAGGCTTTCAAGTTTTACAACAGAATCAGCATTGAGTGTTTCAGGCGAAGCCATATATTTTAGTAATTGTCGACGGGTCATTGTTTAAGATTTCATTTCTGCCACCAAGGCACAAAGTCACTAAAATTCACTAATTATAACATACTAAATGCTTACCAATTGACTACTGCCTTATTAAATATATCCTCAACAAGATCTTTGTTAATTTCCAGAATGAGTCCATCTTCAACGCTTGATAAACTTGAAGAACTTGGATAATCCTGATATTGAGTAAAATTAGTTTCATAGTTTTGAGTCTCGTCAAAATTATTTGTAAACCTTACTCGCACAGTTATGGATAAGCGGTTAAGAGCAGCAGTCTCATCGCCCTGTATAGCTATAGGCCTTGTTGAGTAACCTGTAATTTCTCCTTCAAGATTCAAGTCACCTGATTGGTCAACAAGTATAAGAGATGTTTGAGCGGTAAATTTCATTTTTAATGCCTGGGTGAATTCCTGACTTAATGTGGAGTTTACCAGAGGAGCGTTATTAGGGAAGTATTTAACAGAAATTGTTTTAACCTCCGGAGAAATCGAAGCACCTGTAAAAGAATACACCCCACAACTCGTAAGCCCAAATATCAAAGCACAAACCCCCAAAATACTTATTATATTACCAATTTTCTTTTGCATTCTATATCAACTTTAAGTACTTTAAGTACTCAAGGCACTCTAAGTACTTTTATCCTATATCGTACTCCTTAATTTTCCTATACAAAGTTCGTTCTGATATTCCCAACTCCTGTGCAGCCATTTTGCGTTTCCCTTTATGTTTTTCCAATGCTTTTTTAATAAGATCAACTTCTTTCTTTTGTAGTGATAGTGATTCTTCTATGATCTCAGTATCAATAACAGGCTCATTAATCGTATCCTGAGGCTCAACTTGTATTTCATATTTGTCTTCTTTGCCTGAAGGGACATCCAGGTTTTTATCACTGTAAAGATTGTTAATCAGCTGAAGATTATCTTTTTGAATGTTAGGAGGAATGTTCTCTTCCCGGATTATTTCTCGGAGTAGTTTCTTCAGGTCATTAACATCCTTTTTCATATCAAAAAGGACTTTGTATAACAGATCTCTTTCCGAGAATTCATTTTGCGGGCAATTACCCTTATATAGAACAGGTAGTTCAGAATTCTGATCCTGTGGCAGGTATTTCGTTAGTATTTTTGTAGTGATATTCCTGTCACTTTCGATTATAGATATTTGTTCAGTCACGTTTTTCAGTTGCCTAATATTTCCTCTCCACCTGAAATTCATAAGATATTTTTTTGCTTCTTCATCTAGAACTAAAGGAGGCATGCGGTATTTCTCGGCAAAGTCGGCGGAAAATTTCCTGAATAACAATACTATATCATCTTTTCTATCTTTAAGAGGTGGGATAAAAATAGGGACAGTATTTAAACGGTAATAAAGATCTTGCCTGAATTTACCACTTCTGATAGCATCAGGAAGGTTAAAGTTAGTAGCTGCAACTATTCTTACATCAGTTTTAAGGACTTTGGATGAACCAACTTTCATAAATTCTCCCGATTCCAGAACCCTTAAAAGTCTTACCTGTGTTGAAAGAGGTAATTCAACAACTTCATCAAGAAAAATTGTTCCTCCGTTGGCAACTTCAAAATATCCTTTACGTGCTTCATGTGCACCTGTAAAAGAACCTTTCTCATGGCCAAATAATTCTGAATCAATAGTCCCCTCAGGGATAGCTCCACAATTAACGGCAATATAAGAGCCATGTTTTCTGGCACTCAAATGATGAATGATCTTAGGAAATACTTCTTTTCCTGTTCCGCTTTCTCCTGTAATAAGCACTGTTATATCAGTAGGAGCAACCTGACTAGCAATATCAATTGCCCTGTCAAGTAGTGCTGAATTACCGATAATGCCAAAGCGTTGTTTAATAGACAGAACATCCATAATAATGATTCAAATTTAAAGAATGAATCTTTTGTTGAGTGCAAAGGTACTCAATTTTAACGATTATTTTACGGTTTCAAAATAAATGGCAACACATGTGAAATAATTTCATATAATTTGTTTAAGCATCTTTTATTTATTACATTTACGTTTTAATTTTGAAAATACTTCGATAATATATATGTATGTATGGATGAATATAAGAACTCCATCCTATTAATCTTTTTGATAATACTGTTAAAAATATTTTGTATGAAAACAAAAATTACAAAGAACCCTGTTTTAATTACGAGCATTTTCTTAATTGTTGTTTTATTATCAGGAAATTTCCTTCTGGCCCAGGTTCCTTATACTATGGGTAATGGGATTGAAGAAAATTACCCTGGAGACTACCCTGCTCCTTATGGGAATTATGAGGATGGTGCACGTCATCAGTTCCTATTCCTGGCTACTGAATTGACAGCTTCCGGTATGAGTACCGGGCCAATACTATCATTAGCTTTTTATGTAAAGGACGTTAATGGAATTCCTTTAGATAATTTTGAGATAAAAATGGGGACAACAAGCCAGACAGAGATGTTTTTATGGGAGACCGGACTAACAACAGTTTATTCTACTACTGCTTATACTGATGTACCCGGCTGGAATACACATGTTTTTCAAAACCCCTTTATTTGGGATGGGAGCAGTAATATAGTTATAGAAACATGTTTTGAGAATTCATCAACTTCTTCCAATGCAATATTTTATCAAAGTTATACATCTTATTTCACTACTATTGTATATTATGAAAGTACATATGGCGGACCAAGTGTAGGTATATGTTCAAATAATCCTCCCTGGGGTAATACATATGATATGCGTCCCAATATGCAGTTTACCATGCCTTCGAACCTTATAAATGATATGGGGGTTGTATCATGGGAGGCACCTGTAAGTGGATGTAATCTAAGTTCCGGTGAATCAGTTACAGTTAAGATCAAAAATAATGGAACAGCAGTACAGTCATCATATAATTTAAGTTACTCTGTAGATGATGGAGCAAGCTTCATTACTGAAATAGTTAACCAGTCGATAAATCCGGGTGACACAATTTCATACACTTTTAATGCAATAGCCGATTTTTCTTCACTAGGAACATATGAGTGTTCAGCTGTTGTTTACCTTGCAGGTGACGAAGCTGCATTTAATGATACACTGGCAGGCATCGTTGTTAAGAATTTTCCTTTAATTAATTCATATCCTTATTTGGAGGACTTTGAGGGTGGTGATGGAGGATGGATACAGGATGGGATCAATTCCAGCTGGGCTAACGGAACTCCAAATGGTTATGTTATTACTTATGCTGCTTCAGGTGTGAATGCCTGGGTTACCGGCCTTGATGGTGATTATAATGCTAATGAACGATCTTATGTTGAAAGTCCTTGTCTTGATTTTAGCGCACTAACAAATCCTGTTTTTGAGTTTAAGCTTTGGATGGAGACAGGCGACTGGGAACATGGGGCAGCAGTACAATATTCTACAGATGGTATTACATGGAATCTACTTGGTCAGTATATATCAAATCCAATTCTTCCCGATAATTGGTATAATTCTGATCAGATCATTTCATTGGCCTATTTTGGAACGAATGATGGATGGACGGGAAATGCAGGTATGTGGGAAACAGCAGCGTATTCACTGGCAAGCCTGGCCGGTGAAGCGTATGTGAAATTGAGAATAGTGTTTGGATCCAATCAATGGGGGAATAATTGGGATGGATTTGCCTTTGATGACATACATATTTATCAACCACCGGACATGACATATGTTTCTTCAACTGCCACACAGAATAATACGGATTCTACTATTCAGGGAGCTTACGACCAGGAGATTATTGGAATAAAAGTTGTTACCAACTCATCAACTAATCCGGTAAATATTACAAAGTTCCTTCTAAGTACATCAGGATCCACTGATCCTAATGATATTAATGATGCAATTATATACTATACCGGCAATAATAATACTTTTGCTTCAACGGATACTTTTGGACTTGTTGCAGCACCGAATGGCAATTTTACTATTATCGGTAACCAACCATTAGCTGAAGATACAAACTATTTCTGGCTGGCATATAATATTTCTGTTACAGCTATACCTGGTGATGTGCTTGATGCCGTTTGCGATTCTGTTACTGTTGCTGACACAAGCAGGATACCAACCTTAAGCAGCCCTCCCGGGAATCGTACAATACTTGAAGCACTTGCGGGAACCTATTATATCAATCCTGATGGTACTAAAGATTACATTTCCTTTAATGATGCAGTTAATGATTTGATAATACTCGGTGTTAAAGGCCCCGTTATTTTTAATGTTGATACAGGTTCTTATAATGAACAAATTGATATTCCGAAAATTTTGGGAGCATCAGTAATTAACACTGTTACCTTTCAATCAACACTCATGGATAGCTCATCAGTACACCTTGCATACTCGCCTAACGCTGCGGATAATTACGTAATCTCTTTATCCGAAGCTGAATATATTAGATTTCAGCATCTTACAATTTCAGCAACAGGAACAGATTATTCCAGGGTAATTGTGTT
>JAIOTT010000215.1 GCA_021106655.1 Bacteroidales bacterium | reverse complement strand
GTGCCAATACTTCTGAATCGCATCCTATAATTGAGAAAAATATCAGAACTGCGTACATAAACAAACAAAATGTAATAACTGCAAATACAAGCATTAACAGGACATTTGATTTTTCAAATCAAAAAATTATTTTCAAAACTGGTGAAGAACATAATTTTCTCCTACTGATAATCTCAGAGTTAATAAAAACAAGCAAAAGTAAATTTGGAAAAGAACTGGGTGTACAATTAAAGGAATTTGATCAAAAGGCTGCACTAAAACGAAGTGGCCTGACAAAAAAAGAAATTGAGTTACTCACAAAATCACTCACGAAGTCAAAACAATTAAATATCATTGCCGGAGAGGGTTTATTCAGGAATTCTGATGGTATCCTGAATTTTACCTTGCTTTTAAATATTAAACAACTCCTGAAAAATCCGGATAATTGTCAGATAATGTTTTTGCTTGACGAAGGTAATCGTATGGGAGCTACTCTTGTCGGTATGCATCCTGATTATCTCGGAGGTTTTAGACAAATTAAGGATAAAAAAAATATTAAAAAATGGTCGGATATTTGGAATGTAAGTCTCAGCGAAATTTCAGGAATATCGGAAAATGAGATGATTGAAAATATAGCCGAAGATAAAATAACAGCATTGTATATAGTTGGTAATATTCTACCTCATCCAAAACTCTCTGAACTCAAATTTTTTGTTCAACAAAATATGTTCCTTACTGAAACATCAGAATATGCTAATGTAGTTTTCCCTATGCCATTTTTTGCAGAAGTTGATGGACACATTCTAAATTTAGAAGGAAAACTAAAGGAAGTAGTTTCAACAATCACTCCCCCGGAAGATGTAATTGCGCCATGGGAGGTAATTTCTAAGATTTCAAAAATCATTTCCGAAAAAGGTTTTAATTACAAAAAAACTTCTGCTATTTTTTCTGAGATCAAACAAAATATTGAATTATCATTTACTATCAAAGAAAAGCAATCTGGTAAGCAGAATAGTCAAGATAAAATAAAATTAAACGACATAAAAGCTAAATCAGAAAAACATATTAGCATTGAAACAGATACTTATCATTATCATGGAAATCCTCTGAGTTCCATGATTCCCGACATGAAAAGAATCATGAAAGAAGGTGTTTTATTTACTTCAAAAAAATAAAATGGCAAAAATCATAAATAAAAAACAGATAGCACCTAACATTCATCAATGTGAGGTTGAAGCTCCATTAATTGCGTCGAAAGCTCTTCCCGGACAATTTTTAATTGCTATCCCCAATGAGTTTAGCGAAAGGACTCCAATGACAATTTCAGACTGGGATACTAAAAAGGGGACAGTGACTTTTATTTTTCTTGAAATTGGTGCTTCTACAGAAGTTATGACAAAGTTAAAAAAAGGAGATGAGTTTTATTCTTTTACCGGACCTCTAGGCAAAGCTTATGATGTAGACAAATATGGGACTGTTGGATTAATCGCTGGATGTTATGGCATTGGAGCAATATATCCTGCGGCAAAAGCTTTTAAGGCAAAAGGAAACAAAGTAATAAGTTATTCAGAAGCAAGAAGCAATTTTTTACTTTACTGGAATGATAAACTAGAAGAAGTTTCTTCAGAGGTAAGATATGCCACAGTTGATGGATCTTTAGGGAAAAAGGGGCACGCCTATGACTTACTTGAAGATGATTTAAAGGCGGGAATGAAGTTTGACAGGATCATAGCAGTTGGTTGTTCTTATTTGATGTATAGAGTTTCTCAACTAACCCGTCCATATAATATTAAAACTATTGTGAGTATGAATACTGTTATGATTGATGGTACAGGGATGTGTGGTGCATGTCGTTTGGTTGTTGGAAACAAAACAAAGTTTGCATGTGTTGACGGCCCACATTTCGACGGGCATCAGGTTGATTGGGATATTGTTCTGTCAAGACGAAAAGCATATCTGGAAGAAGAAATTATTTCAAAAGAAAGGTGGTAATTATGGCAAAAGTTAGTCCTAAAAAAACTCCTATGCAGGAGCAACCGCCAAAAGAGCGAATTAAAAATTACGATGAAGTACCATTTGGTTATACAAATGAAGAAGCTGTATTGGAAGCTCTAAGATGTTTACAATGTAAAAATCCTGTATGTATAGAAGGCTGTCCGGTTGAAATTGACATCAAGGGTTTTATTGATTTCATAGCAAAAAAGAAATTCCAGGATGGGGTTATCCTTCTGAAGGAAAAAAACATTCTTCCTGCAATTTGCGGAAGAGTTTGCCCCCAGGAAGAACAATGTGAACAGAAATGTATTATGGGCAAAAAAAATGAGCCTGTAGCTATTGGAAGGCTTGAACGATTTTTAGCAGATTGGGAAAGGAATCATGGAGTGATTGAAATTCCTGAGATCCCAAAACCAACAGGGAAGAAAGTTGCTATTGTCGGAGCAGGACCTGCCGGAATAACAGTAGCTGCCGATCTTGCCCGCTGGGGTCATAAAGTTGATATGTTTGAAGCACTTCACCAACCCGGAGGTGTTTTGGTTTATGGAATACCTGAGTTCAGATTACCAAAAGCAATTGTTTTTAAAGAGATCGATTTTCTTATAAAGCTAGGTGTAAATCTATATACAGATAGAGTTATTGGAATGATACAAAGTATAGATGAGCTCTTATCTGAATATGATGCGGTTTTCCTGGGAACCGGTGCCGGTTTGCCATGGTTTTTGGAGGTCCCCGGAGAAAACCTGAATGGAGTTTATTCTGCTAATGAATATCTCACCCGTGCAAACCTCATGAAAGCATATCTGTTCCCGAAATATAAAACTCCAATAGTGAGAGGAAAACGTGTTGCCACTGTTGGAGGCGGAAATGTTGCAATGGATTGTGCAAGGACTGCTCTAAGGCTTGGTGCGGAAAAATCCATACTTATTTACAGAAGGGCAAAGGAACAAATGCCTGCCAGAGATGAAGAGATACATCATGCCGAAGAGGAAGGTGTTATTTTTCAGCTTTTATCTAATCCGGCAGCATTTCATGGTGATAAAAATAACTGGGTTAAAGAAGTTGAATGTGTGCGTATGAAACTTGGAGAGCCTGATGACTCAGGAAGAAGAAGGCCTGTTCCTATAGATGGAGCTAACTTCAGGATGCCAATTGATCTGGCTGTTATTGCTATTGGAAATAGTCCAAACCCTCTCGTCCCTTCAGTGACTCCAGGTTTAAAAGTTGAGAAATGGGGGAATATTCTAACTGACCTTGAAACAGGTAAAACTTCAATAAAAGGTGTATTCGCAGGTGGTGATGTGGCAACAGGGGCTGCAACAGTTATACTTGCAATGGGAGCAGGAAGAATAGCTGCAAGAGGAATTCAGGAATACCTTACAACAGGGAAATGGTAGCAGCTCAGGAGTTATATCCCTTTAAATTAGATTCTTGATATATGATTTTTGATTAGCGATTGTTGATTTGTTATAAATGTCTTTGAGATGTTTTAACCGATTTAACAAATATTGAAATCAATTCATCATTCTCTTTCAGAGCCTTTTGCATATTCTCCTCAGATTTGAAAAGTTTTGTGTTATGAAGTATTTTAAGACATACGAATGTTTCTCGTAGTTCCTTTAACACAACTTGAATCTTATGAATAAAGTCTTTCTTTGATTCTCCTCCTCGTGCTTCACCATAATTTAAAGCACATGATGTTCCGGAACGACTAATTTGGCTAGCCAGATTGCTTCCAACTTTAGTATTTGGGATATCATTTGCGATATCAATTATCAAAACAGCAAAACAAATTAATCTCTCTTCTAACACTATACTAGTCATTTTTTATTAATTTTTAAAATTGCTAATCAACAATCACAATTTTACCTAACTGTTTCTGTCATGCAAAAACTGATCAAAACACAAATCTAATATAACTTGTTAGGATTTAAAAGGATAAATGAGTAATTGGTCAGTACAAATGAATATCTCCTTACTCTTAATGAGTAGTGGTGCAATTCATTGACAAAACAAAAGGATTCTTGATATTTGATTAGCTACTGTCGGCCGTCAGGCATGATTAGCGGCACTTCCGCTGCGCTCAGCACAGGTTTTTGTTCACTATGCTTCAAATGTCAACAATCACCAATCAGCAATCGCTAATCATTGAGTAGCTGCCTGTTACATTACAAAAAAGGAAAGAGTTATAACC
>JAIOTT010000205.1 GCA_021106655.1 Bacteroidales bacterium | reverse complement strand
AATAAAATAGTTGACAAATGGAAAAAATACATTCATAATAATCTTGTTAATGTTGCAATAAATTAACTAATTGGAGAGTATAAATGAATTCGTTTGAATATTATTTACCAACAAAAATTATTTTTGGTGAAGGCACCATCGCCAAGCTTGGTGAGGTCGCTTCAACTTTCGGGAAGAAAGCTTTACTTGTCACTTACGATGAAGAATTTGTAAGGTCGATTGGACTTTTTGATAAGGCAATAAAAGCATTAGAAGAAAAAAATTTAGAAGTCACCTCTTTTTTTGGCGTCAAATCCAACCCTACGGTTGAGCATGTAAGAGAGGGGATTGAGATAGCAAAAGCAAAAAAACCTGATGTTCTTATTGCTTTAGGCGGCGGGAGTGTTATTGATACGGTTAAGGCAATGGCTGTCGGGGTATTTTATGACGGAGACATTTGGGATTTTGCTTCAGGAGAAGGGGACGTAACAGAGGCACTTCCGATAATAACTGTTTTAACAATACCAGCCACAAGTTCTGAAATGAATGCTACTGCAGTAATCTCAAATGATGCAATAAAAAGAAAAGAAGGTTTTATAAATCAGCTAATGTTTCCTAAGGTCTCAATATTGGATCCCGAATTGACAGTCTCTATTCCTATTTTGCAGACAGCAATTTCAGCTGCGGATATCGTTTCTCATCTTATGGAGGGATATATTAATCATAATGATCCATGGGCTCCAATGCAGGATAGATTTGCTCAGGGTATGATAAAAACAATTATTGATTGTATGGAAAAATTGTTAAAAAATCCAGAAGATTCTCAGGCAAGAGCAACCATGATGTGGGTTTCAACTTTTGCATGGAATGGGTTTTATGTATGCGGATTGGGCCCCTTTGATGCGCCTATACATATGGTGGGACACTCCTTTTCGGCTTTCTATGATGTTCCGCATGGGTCTGCAATGTCAGTTTCTATTCCTGCTGTTATGAAGTTTCACTTGAAGGATCGAATAGAGAAATATTCAATTTTTGCAAGAGAAGTTTTCGGAATAGAAGGAGACATTAGTGAAAAGACTGCCCAGGCAGGTATAGATGCAATTGTTGACTGGTTTAGAAAAATTGGAGTGCCTACTTCATTTAAAGAGGCAAACATGCCTGAAAATGAGCTTGATTCTATGGTTGAGAATGTACTTCTTACAGGTGAGCATTGGGGAATTGAGACGTATAACAAAGAGATGGTATTAAGCATTCTAAAATTATGTCTATAGAAATCCGAAAAGGGTTTAATAATAACTATAGTGATGAAAGGAGATGTATTTATGAAAAAGAGCGTATTTTTTATTTTATTGATCATGCTGATTGTATTTCCTGTATTCGCAGCTAGCGAAGCAGAAAAAGAAGATGGGGTATACGAAATTGCATATGTGCTTAAATCACAGGCTCAGCCGTTCTGGAACCATGTTCGAATCGGCGGTATGAATTTTGCCAAGGAACATCCTGATAAAATTAATGCAACTCTTTATTTTGCTAAAGATGATGCCGCAGTAGAAGAAGGGCTGGCTATACTTGAAAATGTTCTCATAACTGAACCAGATATAATTGCAATGGCGTTGATTAATCATGAAACAATGTCAACTATGGTTGATAAAGCTGCAGCTGCTGGAATACCAACGGTAATGGTCGGTGACTCCGTTAAGCGATGGACTGATGCTTATAATGCTGAATTTCTCTCTTATGATTATGGCGGAGGAGAAATGGCAGGTGAATTTCTCATAAATTATCTTATTGAAAATAATATACCTCTCGAAGGTAAAGTTGCTGTCCATTCAGCACTTGCAGGACTTATATCGCTTCAAAACAGATGCAATGGTTTTCAGGATAAAGTTGGGGAATTGGCTCCGGATATTGAATTTCTTGAATGGGTATATAGTGATTGTGATCCATTGAAAGAAGTTTCATTCACCCAGGATCAAATATCAGCCTATGGTGATGAATTAATTTGTATCTATCTAGATGCAGGACCTACTCTTCCTGCAGCTGTTAGAGTATTTGCTGAGCAAGGTGTATCTGACGACATTTGCTTAATAGGATGGGATTCAAGTCCTGAAGCTATTGTTGGTTTAGAGGAAGGCCAATTAAAAGGATTAGTGCTCCAGGATCCATATGGAATCGGTTACAATTGTATGGATGCAGCATTTAAAATTTTAGAAGGTGAGGAAGTTAATAAAGATAATCTTATGCCGACAGTAATCTTTACTAGTGAGGACATAGGTACTCAGGAAGCAAAAGAATTTCTGGATCCTACCTTAAGAGAGATCAAATAACAAGATTCACAGGTTGCACAGGTTGATATTCCAAAAATATCAATTTTTGGAAGATCCCAAAGTTAAATAAATAAGGCTCTTTCAAAATGTAATGAAACGTTCATTGTATTGCTTATAGTTTTGAAAGAGCTATTAATTCGTAAAAATCTTTTTAGAATTTTGACATACCTATCTATAAGGGCGGCTTCATGGATGATAGTGGAAACATTATAGTAACAATGCGTAACATCTCTAAATCCTTTCCTGGGGTGAAAGCTCTAAAAGGTGTCGATCTTACTATAAAAAAAGGTGAG
>JAIOTT010000094.1 GCA_021106655.1 Bacteroidales bacterium | reverse complement strand
TTAGCCACTAAGGCATGAAGACACAAAGATATCACGAAGACTGACAAATGGCGGCATTATTAACTTTGTGAACCTTAGAGTCTTGGAGTCTTTGTGGCAATTGAACTTTCAACCCTTGATTGGCGTATTTAAGTAATTTGTGTAAATTCGTGGCAAAAAAACATCAAAAATGTGAGTAATCTATGACAAAAATAAAAGTGTTAAAAGTAATGAATAAATACCTGAGTAGATTCCATTATTTAATCACTCCTGGAAATATAATATTTTCGCTTGTTTTATTCATTTGCTTGACTCCTGTCACAATCATTGGCCAACAGTATTATGATTTTGGCTTTGAAAGAAATTTTACGGTTCAGGTAAGAGACAGCCTCGGAGCTTTGCATAATAACCCCTGGGGAGGCGGGATGAATTCATGCCATTTTTCTACCGTTGATTTTGATCTTGATGGTGTTGAAGATCTTTTTGTTTTTGATAAGGATGGAGACAAAATTTTGTGTTTCAAGAATAACGGATCAGCTGGAAATATTGATTATACTTATATGCCAGAATATGCTGAACTGATTCCCAGGATAAAGGGCTGGGCAATTTTTGTTGATTATAACTGCGATGGAAAAAAGGATATTTTTACTTATACTACAGGTGGAATTATGGTATATAAGAATGTCTCGGATACTGACCTGAAGTTTACCAAAGCTGTCCAGAATTATTTGGTTTCATATCAATGGGGTGGATATACAAACATCTGGGTCACTTATGCTGACTATCCTGCCTTTAGCGATATTGATAATGATGGTGATATCGATATCCTTACATTTGGTGTTCTCGGATCATGGCTTGGGTATCATAAGAATCTTTCGATGGAAAAATACGGACATTGTGATAGTCTTGATTACATCCTGGAAGATTATAGCTGGGGTTGTTTTGCCGAAAGCGAAGAATCAAATGTTTTGACTCTTGATACATGTTATGAGAGCAAAGGAAAAGGTGCTAATATTGGAAAATGTAGGGAGGGAGATATCAAGCATACCGGTTCAACCCTCCTGGCAATTGATCTTGATGGAGATAGTGATAAGGATCTCATTTTTGGAGATGTGGATTATCCTAATATAATTCAACTAATAAATGGAGGAACACCTGATTCGGCATACATGATCAGTCAGGATACTGCATTCCCTTCATATGATGTTGATATAGAAATATTTTCCTTTCCGGCATTATGTTATCTTGATGTCGACAATAATAATGTAAAGGATCTTATTGTCGCACCTTTCGATCCGGCTCTGGATAAATCAGCGAATTATAAAAATATCTGGTTATATGCTAATACTGGTTCCAATGATGTTCCTCATTTTGTTTACCAAAGGAATGATTTTCTTCAAGGGGAGATGATAGATGTTGGAGCAGGTGCATATCCGGTACTTTTTGATTATGATTGTGACGGGCTCCAGGATATTGTTCTTGGTAATTATGGCTATCTCGACTCTGCATATTATGATATCAGCCTTGCATTACACTGTACATACAGGTCTCAACTTGCATTATACCGTAATACAGGTACTAACATAAATCCTTCCTTTAAATTAATTACAAGAAATTTTGCCGGCATCTCTTCCATGAACTTACTTTCAGCATATCCTTCATTCAGTGATCTTGATGGTGATGGGGATATTGATATGCTTCTCGGTAATTCCGAAGGTAGTCTGCATTATTTTGAAAATATTGCCGGCCCGGGAAATCCTGCTGATTTTGTTTTGTCTGAACTAAATTTCCAGGGAATAAATGTTGGAGAATTTAGTACACCACAACTTATCGATCTGGACAGAGACGGATTAGATGACCTTGTTTGTGGAAAAAAAGATGGTAAACTTGCATATTTCCAAAACACAGGTACTTCATCAAATCCTGTTTTTACGAAGCTGACAGATGAGTTTGGGGCTGTGGATGTATCAGATTCTTACAATCCATATTATGCTTATAGTGTTCCGTGCTTTTTTAAAGATAATAACGATGAATTCAGGCTTTTTGCCGGCTCGGTTTCCGGACATCTTCATTATTACAAAAATATTGATAACAACCTTAATGGTGATTTTACTCTCGACAACGATAATTATCTCTGGTTGTATGAAGGTATAAGATCTTCAGTTGCCGTTCATGATCTTGATAATGATGGTTACTTTGATATGATAATGGGAAATTATTCAGGAGGGTTAGGGTTTTATCTTGGTGTAGATCCTCCTTTGATTGGGATTAATGAGAATGAAAATAATAATGTTTACAATGTTGAGATTTACCCTAATCCAACAAAAAATATATTAAGTTTCCATTACAATAAAGGATTAGTCATACAGGAAACTTTGATATATAACATGACAGGCCAGATAATCCTGAGACAACAACTAATAAATAATTGCATTGATGTTTCCAAACTGGAACCGGGATTATATATTATTGAGATAGTTTTTAGTGAATGGATTGTAAGAAAGAAAGTCTTGATTAACTAATCTCTGTGTAACTCCGTGTTTTCTCAGTGAACCTCTGTGTAATAGCTTTTTAGCTGTGTCGCGGAGTACCACAGAGATTCCACAAAGACCCACGAAGAATTCACAGCAAACTCCCAATCTAAAAGTTCGGTTTCAGCGAATACTTTTTATAGAAGTTATCAATATGCGCTACTGCTTCTTCTGCAGTATCCACCAAAACAAAAATATCCAGATCTTCAGGGCTGATATTGTTTTCTGACAACATCTTATCTTTGATCCATGCGATCAGATCTTTCCAGTAATCTTCTATCATCAGGATGATGGGGAAGTTAACAAGCTTTAGAGTCTGGATCAGAGTGATTGCTTCAAATAACTCATCAAGAGTTCCGAAACCTCCCGGCAAAACTATATAACCTTGAGAATACTTCATAAACATCACTTTTCTTACAAAGAAGTGATCAAAATCAATGAGTTTATCGCTGTCGATAAATGGATTCGCAAATTGTTCAAAGGGTAGGTTGATGTTCAAGCCAACGGATTTTCCACCTGAAAAATGGGCACCTTTATTAGCTGCTTCCATGATTCCCGGGCCTCCTCCGGTAATTATTCCAAAACCTTTTTTTGTAAGAAGGTATGCAATTTCCTCAGCTAATTTGTAGTATTTATCACTTGGCTGTGTTCTTGCTGATCCAAATATTGAAACACATGGACCTATCTTTGCAAGCTTCTCAAAACCCTCAACAAATTCAGATATCACTTTGAAGATTTGCCATGAATCATAGGTCTTGATCTCATTCCATGATTTTGCTTTAATTGCTTTTCTTATTTTGTCCCCTTCTTCAAACTTATTCATAGCCTTTGTATTTTTTAATTTTAGTCACTCGTAATTTTAGTCACTTGTAATTTTAGTCATTTTAGTCATTCCAATCACTTTGTTTTTTCCTTCCAATTCACCTTTGAGAAACTGTGCCGTGTACCCATTATTCATCTTTATGATCTCTTCCGGCGACCCTTCTGCAATAATATCACCTCCTCTGTCACCTCCTTCTTTTCCCAGGTCAATAATATGGTCAGCAACTTTGATCACATCCATATTATGTTCTATTATCAATACTGTATTCCCTTTATTAACAAGTTTATTAAGAACTTCAAGTAGCACTTTTACATCCTGAAAATGTAGTCCTGTTGTTGGTTCATCTAAGATGTACACTGTCTTTCCGGTATCTCTTTTCGACAATTCAGCAGCAAGCTTAACTCTTTGAGCTTCCCCTCCTGAAAGGGTTGTTGATTGCTGCCCCAAAGTAATATATCCAAGGCCAACTTCTCTCATTGTACTTATTTTCTGTACTATTGGAGGGATATTTTTAAAGAATTCTACTGCCTGGTTCATTGTAAAGTTCAGGACATCATTTATCGACTTACCTTTATATCTTATCTCCAGGGTTTCCCGGTTATACCTTTTCCCGTTACAGCTCTCGCAAGGAACATACACATCCGGCAGAAAATTCATTTCAATGGTTTTTATCCCGGCACCCTTACAAGTTTCACAGCGCCCTCCTTTAACGTTAAACGAGAATCTACCCGGTTTATATCCCCTGATCTTTGATTCAGGTATTTGTTGATAGAGTTTTCGTATCTCATCAAATACCGATGTATAAGTGGCGGGATTAGAGCGAGGAGTCCTGCCAATTGGCGACTGATCTATTTCGATAACCTTGTCAATATTTTCTAAACCATCAATTTTTTTAAAGGGAAATGGTTTTTTGTTTGATCTGTACAAGTACTGGCTAAGGGCAGGGTAGAGGGTTTCATTGATAAGTGTTGACTTTCCACTTCCAGACACCCCTGTTATGCAAATTAATTTACCCAGAGGGATTTTAAGATCTACTTCTTTAAGATTATTACCGATGGCACCTTCCAATGTCAGGAACTTTCCATTTCCTTCCCGTCTTAACTCTGGTATATTTATTTGTTTCTTCCCGCTAAGGTATTTGCAGGTTATTGTTTCCTTGTCCTTCATCTCTTCGGGTGATCCTGTTGCAACAATTTTTCCGCCGTGTATACCTGCTCCGGGGCCGATGTCAACAATGAAATCAGATGTGAGTATCATCTCTTTGTCGTGCTCAACAACAATAACTGAATTTCCAATATCCCTAAGGT
>JAIOTT010000458.1 GCA_021106655.1 Bacteroidales bacterium | reverse complement strand
TTTTCTGTAATGAACCAAATTACGTACTTGATCCGGTAACTGCTAATCTCATCAACAAACTAATCAGAAAAATCACAAAAGAATTCAAAATAACAACTATTGTTAATACTCATGATATGAATTTATTTCTTGAAATTTGTTATAAAATATCATTTATATATAATGGAGAGCTTTTGTGGGAGGGTAGTAATAAGGATATACGAAAAACCGATAAGAAAGAGATTCAGGAGTTTATCTTTGCCACAAAACTTACGCAGAAATTAAAATAGATATAAGGTTGTAAGACAAGAAGCTGTGAGATAAGAAATTGTGAGACAAAGAACTGTAATATGAAAGTTTTAGTCTCATATCTAAAATCTAAACAATATGAACTTCATCGACATAATACTCATAATTCCAATTATCTGGTTTATATACAAGGGCTTTAAAAAAGGATTTATTGTTGAAATTGCTTCTTTGATAGCCTTGTTTTTAGGTATTTATGTTGCAATTCATTTTTCAGGTAATATTACTTCTTTTATAGATGATTTTCTTGATCTGGACAAAAAATATATTAAGATAATTTCTTTCGCCTTAACATTTATTGCAATTGTAATTGTCGTAATGCTGGTTGCTAAAGTGTTGGAGAAAATTGTTAAGGTTGTTATGCTGGGAATTGTTAACCGCTTTATCGGGGCTATATTTGGCGTAATAAAAATATTAGTGGTATTAAGTTTTCTTCTATTGGTTATTAATATTTTTGATAAGAAACAGAAACTCATCACCGAAGAGAAGAAGGATAATTCTCTTTTATATCATCCTGTTTCCTCAATAGCTCCAAAAATTATTTCTTTTTTTCAGGTTAAAAAGGAGCAGTTACCTGATATTAATTTAAGGGAGGTTTAATCTTCCAAAGCCTGTACACCCGGCAGAATCTTTCCTTCAATATATTCAAGCATAGCACCTCCACCGGTTGAAACATAGCTCACATCATTACTTAAATTGTACTTATTTATCGCTGCAACTGTATCCCCACCACCTATTAATGAAAAAGAACCGTTATGAGTAGCTTCACCCACTGCCTTGCCTATTAGTTTTGTACCGGTCTCGAATTTGGGCATTTCAAAAACACCCATAGGTCCATTCCACAATATGGTTTTTGATTTCAGGATTACATCAATATATTTTTTACATGCTTCTTCTCCAATATCCAGACCCATCCATTCGTCAGGAATATCATCAGCATTACATGTCAACATCTCTGCATCATTGGAGAAATTATCAGCAATTATTGTATCAAAAGGTAAATACAAATTAACATCCATTATTTTTGCACCTTCAATAGTGTTTTTTGCTAATTCCAACAAATCGTCTTCAACTATGGAGTTTCCAATATTTCCACCTAAAGCTTTAATGAATGTAAACATCATTCCTCCACCAATTAGAAGATTATCTACTTTATGCAATAAGCTGTTAATTACTTCAACTTTCCCCGAAACTTTTGCTCCTCCTAAAATTGCTGTAAATGGACGCTTTGTTTCATTGAGTACAGCATCGATATTGCTTAATTCATTCAACATTATATATCCCGCTACTTTATTACCGGGAAAATATTTTGCAATTATTGCTGTTGATGCATGAGCACGGTGAGCAGTACCAAAAGCATCATTAACATAAACATCTCCCAGAGAAGCCAGTATTTTTGCAAATGTTTCATCGCCTTTGGTCTCTTCTTTATAAAATCTCAGGTTTTCCAAAAGCAGTACTTCACCCGAATTAAGAGATGATGACAGGTTTATTGCACTTTCTCCAATGCAGTCGTCAGCAAATTTTACTTTCGTATTTAGTTTTTCTGATAAATAGTTAACAAGGTGTTTCAACGAAAATTTTTCTTCAGGCCCTTGTTTTGGACGGCCAAGATGTGACATCAATATCACAGAACCTCCATCTCCCAATATTTTCATAATTGTAGGAATTGATGCATCAATTCGGGTTGTATCTGTTATTTGAAATTTATCATTCATTGGGACATTAAAATCTACACGGATCAAAGCTTTTTTGTCCTCAAAATTTAAATCATCAATGCTTCTCATCTGTTTATATTTTTGAAGTAAATTTATTTTCTGCTACTTGTAATTTTTGGAAAAATTCATGTTCAGAAAGTAGAAATTGGATATTTGAAATTAGGCGGTTAAAATAGTTTTTCCAAATTTCGAATTTCAAGTTTCATATCTAATCATTCACTTATGTGCAAAAATTTACTTATCATGGATGTTTCATAATATTTGATATTTTTATAAGGTAAAGGTACAATTAATATTTAATCCATCAATTATCAGGAAAACTTTTCTTTGGATTATTGTGTCTTTTAATAAACAATAAATGTTATCTTGTATCTTAATTATAATCAAAAATATTTCTTACTTTCGTCGCCCAAAATTTGGAAACTTATTAGTCTGAATAATTCGTTATATAGATAATTTCATATGAAACAATTTAAAGGTTTACTTAATTCAAAATTACCACAAACTGATACTTCAATATTTGCTGTTATGTCGCACTTAGCTGTTGAACATGAGGCAATAAATCTTTCACAGGGATTTCCTGATTTTATGATATCACCTGAATTGATAAGGCTTGTTAATAAATATATGAGAAAAGGCTTTAATCAATATGCCCCAATGCCAGGTGTGATCGAACTTAGAAGAGTTATAAGTCAAAAAGTTAAGTCTATTTACAAAACAACCTATGATCCAATAAATGAAATTAATATTACTGCAGGGGCAACTCAGGCTCTTTATACTGCTATATCCTGTGTCATAAAAGAAGATGATGAGGTTATTGTTTTTGAACCGGCATACGACAGTTACGTTCCGGCAATCAAGCTTAATGGAGGTATTGTTAAATATTCTAAACTCCAGGCTCCTGATTATAATGTCGATTGGACGGAAGTACAAAAAATGATTACAGGCCGTACAAAAATGATCATCATTAATTCACCTCATAATCCCACGGGTAGTATATTATCAGGTGAAGACATGCAAAACCTTGAAAAAATCACACAGGGTACAGACATTATTATACTCAGTGATGAAGTATACGAACATCTGATTTTTGATAAGAAAAAACATGAAAGCGTTTGTAGTTATCCCGGGCTGGCTGAAAGAAGTTTTGTGATTGGTTCATTTGGTAAAACCTTCCATGCAACAGGTTGGAAAATGGGATATTGCCTTGCTCCTGAGAATTTAATGGCTGAATTTCGAAAAGTCCATCAGTTTGTTGTCTTTGCCTGTAATACACCGGTACAATATGCTATGACTGATTTCTTACAGGACAAAGATAACTATACAAAGATCTGGAAATTCTACCAGGACAAACGTGATTATTTTATTAGCCTGATAAAAGATTCCCGCTTTAAACTTAATCCTTCGCGGGGGACATATTTTCAGTTACTTGATTATAGTGAGATAACTGATGAGAAAGAAACAGATTTTGCAATCCGCCTGACAAAAGATTATGGCCTTGCATCAATCCCTGTTTCTGTATTCTATAATAAACCTGACGAAAACCAATCTTTGCGATTTTGTTTTGCGAAAAAAGAAGAAACCCTTGAAAAAGCAGCTAAAATATTATGCAAGATCTGACAATTTCTATAATTCAATCTAAGCTTATTTGGGAAAACATTGATGCCAATCTTGAAAATTTCGAAAAAAAAATAAATGGCATTAAAAAGCATCAGGATCTTATTGTGCTTCCTGAAATGTTTAATACCGGGTTTTCTATAAACCCGCAAAAATTTGCTGAGACATTGGATGGAAAAACCATGCAGTGGCTCAAAAAGCAAGCTGCTTTAAAAAATTGTGTAATCCTGGGAAGCGTAGCCATAAGGGAGAATGATAATTATTTAAATCGCCTTGTTTGGATGCAAGCTGACGGAACATACCAAACCTACGACAAAAGACATCTTTTTCGAATGGGATCAGAACAAACTGTTTATGCTGGGGGAGACAGAAAAATAATAACTGAATTAAAAGGATGGAAAATTCTTCCATTGGTGTGTTATGATCTTAGATTTCCCGTTTGGAGCAAGAATACTTACAGCAACAACTCATATGAATATGACCTGCTTATTTATATTGCAAATTGGCCACAGAGTCGTAACCATGTATGGAAAGCCTTATTAAAAGCCCGGGCTTTGGAAAATCTTTCTTATGTTGTTGGCGTAAATCGTATAGGAAAAGATGGGCGTATGCTTGATCATTCCGGTGATTCCACCATCATTGATTTTCTTGGTAATATTGTCGAAGAAGCTCCTCCATCTGAAGAAAAAATCATAACTTATACTCTCAATTATGAATCATTACAGAAATTCAGGTCTGGTTTTGCAGTCGGACTCGACTGGGATGAATTTACAATAAACATTTGAGTTTATAACAAAATTTATGCTGTTAGAGGTTATTTATCTTTTTTTCATAATTTCGCATTCGAATTAAACTATATCATGAACATAATAATTGCAGGCGATGGTGAAGTAGGTCTACATCTGGCAGAACTATTGGCAGTTGAACAACACAATATTACTATTGTTGATCCACATGAAGATTTATTAAATACTTTTGGCTCACACACCGATCTTTTAACAGTTGCCGGAGATTCAACATCTATCTCCATCATGAACAATGCAAATATCAAAAAAGCAGATCTGATGATCTCTGTTGTTCATGATGAAAAGACAAATTTACTTAGCTGTATACTGGCAAAAAAACTTGGCGCCAGGAGAACTATTGCAAGAATTAACAGCACTGAATACTTAACTCAGGAATCTCAAAAACTTCTTCGTGATCTCGGTATAGATGCCCTGGTATGCCCTGAAAAGCTTGCTGCCAAAGAAATTGTTAACTTGTTGCATCAATCTGCAGCAACAGAAATTTTCGACTTTTCAGATGGAAAGCTATCCCTGTTCCTGATAAAGCTGGAAGAGAACGCACCGGTTATAAAAAAAACACTGGACCAGATAGCAAATGAGTACCCGGATCTTGGATTCAGGGCAATTGCTATTCACAGAAACTCAAAAACAATTATTCCCAGAGGAAATGATTACTTTATGAAAAATGATCTTTCCTATGTACTTACTAAACCTGATAGTATCGATCTTCTCCTCAAGCTTGGAGGCAAACAAAAGTTCGATATTAAAGATATTATGGTAATAGGGGGTGGCAGAATTGGAAGAAAAACAGCAGCCTCCCTCGACAAACATCTTAACATTAAATTAATCGAAAAAGATAAAGAAAGGTGTAACTCTCTGGCAGATCAACTTGATAATACTCTGGTCATAAACGGAGATGCAAGGGAAATTGACCTGCTGATAGATGAAGGAATTAAAGGCATGGATGCATTTATTGCAGTTACCGATAACTCGGAAACAAATATCCTCACTTGTCTGCATGCCCGTAAGTTTGGAGTAAAAAAAACAATTGCTCTTGTTGAGAATATTGATTATATCGACATATCTCAAAATATTGGTATCGATACTATTATTAATAAAAAATTAATTACAGCAAGTTATATTGCAAGCTTTACCATGCATGCAAAGGTTGCCTCTATTAAACATTTAAGTGGTATTAACGCTGAAGTACTTGAACTTGTAGCTGAACCTTCTTCCATGATTACAAAAAAGCCTATCAGAAAACTTAAGATTCCAACAGGTGCAATAATTGGCGGCATAACAAGAGGCAAGGAAAGTTTTATTGCAGATGGCGATTTTCAAATAAATGAAAATGATAAAGTAGTCGTTTTCTCTTTACCTGAAGCTGTTTCAAAAATTGAAAAGTTTTTTAAATAATTAATACAGGAATTTCTGTTTTTTACAAATTCTAAATGAAATTTCTCACCTTAAAAAAATGCTTAAATTAAGCAGATAATGATATGAAAGGAAGCTCTGATAATATTATAATTAATAATAAGAGCTTCTTTGTTACTTTTCTGAATTCTACTTTCCTTTTTGTTATTTCCTATCTTTTCATGAGTCTTATTCTGGATATCAGTACTTGCCTGATGGCCAACCGATTTTATTTTATTGATGCTGTTTTATATTATTATGGGATAGTATTTTCTATTGCTGATGGGAATCCTCTTTGGACTTATGAATCTGTTACAACTATATATTTTACCGGGCCTTTTATTACATTATTTTTATTTGGCGCCACATTTCTTAAACTGTTTTCATATTTTAAAAATGAAGAAGGTGTCCCAAAGTTGTTTTTTATGTGGGGATTCGTAAATGCGTTAAATTTATTTGTTGGTGGATTTTTAATTGGCCTGATTACACATAAAGGATTTGGATATTTTGCCAGTTGGAATTATTTTTCTGTTGAACAAAGCATCTTTTCTGCATTTATTTGTGTTTGCATATTGGTTGTGGCAGGGTTTTATTTTACCAACTCATTTATGCAGAATGCAAATAATTATTTTATCATTAATAAGAAAAACAGACGATCATATATTTTCAGCATCGCTGTATTGCCATGGATTGCAGGGGGTATAATAATTACACTTCTTAAAATACCAGGTATCAGAATCGATGAAATCCTTATTTATCTCTGTATCATTCTTTTTTTAATCCCTGTTCTGATCAAATATAAAAAGTATCAGGATATTTCAGAAGAAGTAAAACAATATCCGGAAAATTTTCCCGGAATTGATGAAAAACAAAGTGAAGCTAAATTATCAAAAATAGCTTTGGTTAGTTTTATTCTGTTATTAATTGCTTATCGCCTGGTTCTGAGCTATGGTATTCCTTTTAATATTGTTCAGGAATAAAAATTCTAAATTTATTTTCTCCCAAAATCAGCCGGGATCTCTCCCCAATAAGCTGTTTCCCATTTGAGAATTTCATTTTCGTATTTGTTGTTTTTGATCCAGTTGATCGCTCTGTCAATAAGTTCAAACAGATGTGCATTGACTAAATTTTGTTCAAGCTTTGTTTTTATCTTTTTGTCTTTTAACCATTTTATTGCTGTTTTAGAATCTGAATATACGGGGATTTTGCTCTTGCGTTGCTCAAGATACGCTAATCCATGAACAAGAGCCAGAAACTCTCCAATATTCACCGTTCCCTCCGGGAAAGGTCCAACCTTAAATAGTTCTATCCCGCTTTTTGTGTCAACTCCCCTGTATTCCAATATTCCCGGGTTACCTTTACAGGCAGCATCAACAGATAAACTTTCCTGAACAGGCATCCCTATTAATGCTTTTTGTTCTTTACTGATCTCCGGCCTGAACCCTTCTGCGCCATTTTTGTTTTTCCCACTACCCAGATAATCTTCACTATTACTTTTGAATGCTATTTCAGCCATTTCTTTGCTGGCAAACGACTTATAAACTGCACCATGAAACCCACTGATCTGTTCCCTGCATTCATCCCAACTGGAAAATATGCCTGTTTGAATCCCCTTCCACACTACATAATATTTTTTTTTCGCCATACCCTTAAAATATTGGAATTATCAAACAAAGGTACAAATATCCTGTGGTACAATTATAAACAAATGATAACAAGACCTTACACTTGATACTTAATACCCGTATCTTGATACAAATTAAGCTACAATCTGCAAATATTCCTGTTATTTATTTATGAATAATATTTAAGCATTGTATATTTGCTGTAATTCCGATAATGGTAATACAATATATGTTTTACGATTTGTATATATAATCCGGATATTGAATAAAAACTTAATAACAGTTTGAAAATGACAGTTGGTGGTGGTTTTAAAGCAATTAGATATTCTCTAAAAGCTGCGAAAGTAGTTGGATTCCGAAAAATGTTTCGTGCTAGTTTATCTAAAAATACCTGTAAGCCCTGTGCTTTGGGTATGGGAGGTCAAAAAGGTGGAATGGCTGACGAAAGAGGTAGTTTTCCAGAGGTTTGTAAAAAAAGTTTTCAAGCTCAGATCACAGATATTCAACCACCTATTCCAAAGAAATTGTTTCAGAAAAAAAGTATCGAGGATTTTAGAAACACTCCTCCTCGATTATTGGAGCGGAGCGGGCGGCTCAATACTCCTCTCTATAAAGCCAAAGGCGATTCTCATTACTCTCCATTACTCTGGGAAGAGGCAATAGATAAGATTGTGAGTCAATTTAAAGCAACTTCCCCGGAACGAAGCTTTTTTTATGTTTCCGGACGCTCTTCCAATGAAGCTTCTTTTCTATTACAACTCTTCGCACGCATTTACGGAACCAATAATATTAATAATAGCTCTTACTATTGTCATCAGGCATCCGGTGTGGGAATTGGTTCTACGATAGGTACCGGATCGGCAACAATTCAGCTGCAAGATCTTGAAAAAGCTGATCTAATCTTTGTAATCGGAGCCAACCCGGCATCAAACCACCCCCGATTTGTTCGCCAACTTATGAATTGTCGTCGTCGTGGAGGGCACGTCATTGTTATCAATCCTGCTAAAGAAAAAGGCCTGGTGAAATTTGCTATTCCTTCGGATTTCCGGTCGATGTTTATGGGAGGAAGTCCGATTGCTTCTGAATATATTCAGATCCAGATTGGAGGAGACATTGCCTTACTCAAAGGGATTGCCAAAGCCGTACTTGAGGAAGGTAAGCATGATCTTCAATTTATGGAGAATCATACTAATGGAAGCCACGAATATTTAGTGGATGTCAGGGAAACATCATGGGAGTCTATTGTTTCAGATTCAGGTATTTCAAAAGAGAGTATCCAACACATTGCACAGATTTACGGAAATGCAAACAACGTAATCTTCTCCTGGGCAATGGGAATTACTCATCATGAACATGGGGTGGATAATGTTGAATCGATTATCAACGTCGCTCTGCTCAGAGGAATGATCGGAAGGCCTTACGCAGGATTGCTTCCGCTGAGAGGCCATAGCAATATTCAGGGGATGGGGTCTGTAGGGGTAACGCCTGAATTGAAGCCTGAAATTTTTGAAAATATTGAGTCGCATTTTGGAGTTCAACTTCCAACAACTCCCGGAATGGACACCCTGTCGTGCCTGAAGGCTTCCATAGACGGAGAAATCGATTTCGCATTTATACTGGGTGGAAACCTTTATAATGCCAGCCCGGATGCAGGTTTTACTGAGAAAGCTTTAAACACTATTCCCTTTAAGATATTTTTTAATACAACCCTCAATCATGGGCACTTCTATGGAGTAGATCATGAAGTCCTTATCCTTCCGGTTACTGCCCGGGATGAGGAAAATCAGAAAACAACGCAGGAATCTATGTTCAACTTTGTTCGTTTGAGTGATGGTGGGATTGTACGACTTGATAACGTACGTTCGGAAGTAGAGATCATTAGTGATATTGCACAAAAAGTTTTGGGGAATAGCCCTATTGACTTTGGGAAATTAAAGCACCATCAAAATCTTCGAAATGCTATCTCACAAATAGTACCCGGTTATGAAAAAATGGAAACGATGGACAATAATAATGAAGAGTTTCATGTTTCCGGCAG
>JAIOTT010000129.1 GCA_021106655.1 Bacteroidales bacterium | reverse complement strand
CTTTATTTCCTTTTTTATCTTTTCCCGGAACGTGATCTATGCTCACCCCACCTTCTTTTTTCTTTTTAATGTCAGGGTTTTGCTTGTAGAACTTGTTCTGGGAACTTTTTAAAAAATACCTGACGAGGAAAGGAAACACATATCTCACCAGGACACGGAAGAGTACATAAAAAATTAATATCCAGAGTATGAACCTTAGCATGATTTTTTTTGCGAATTTATTATTTTTTGTTGAGAAAACCAGTAGTGCAGGCAATAAAAAAAGAGACAAATAATAAAATGTCTCTTTAATTTGATATTGTTGTAAGAAATTACCCTGGGCAAAATTATCTTTTATCCAGTTTTTCGTCAGATACAGTTAGTTTTTTTCTCCCTTTTGCTCTCCTGAATGCAAGGATCTTCCTTCCGTTAACACTTGCCATTCTGGATCTGAATCCATGCTTGTTTTTTCTTTTTCTTCTGGATGGTTGAAACGTCCTTTTCATATTATTGATCTTATTTTATTTTCGGAGTGCAAAGATAAAAATTATTTTTTTAAAACAAACAAGAATAGATGAAATAATTATTTAATAAAAACTCTGTGAATCTCTGTGTCTTCTCAGCGGAAGTTTGTGTAAAAGCTATTCCACATAGTTTCACAAAGCAATAATTAAATTTCACAAAGGAAATAATTTAGCTAGAAATGCGAATCAAGGGTTGGAACTAGCTTTTTTTAGCCACAGATTGCACTGATTTTCACTGACTGTTAATGCTTTATTAGCGAATTAGCGACTTTTCTTTGTAAAACCACAAATGTATAAAGTGTATTTCTAATTTTTTTTTGCCGCGAACGCGCTAATTAAAACTGTTTTTTCTGCTATAATCTGAGAAATCAGTGGCGTTTTTTATTTAATACTTTGTGTAACTTCGTTGTTAATATAATCTCAATCCTTGACTCACATTAGAAATTAAAATACCCTAAAAAGAATAAAAAAATGATTGAGGTTATCTATAAAATAACTAAACAACAGGTAATGAAAATTAATTTGTATTTCGTAAAAGATTCACAATAATATGTTGCAGTTTTTTAACAATATCATTTTCATTTGATGAATTTAATGCATAACTTATACAGCTGGCAATAAGAAGTTTCTCAAATCTTGACCTTTCAGGTAGTTTTTTTGAATATTTCGACCATTTAAGTTCATTAATAAGGAAAGAGAGATCATCTTCAAAGAACATTCTGTTACTGTAATAGTTAAAAATATTTTCTTTATTTGTAAGGTTTGTGGCGAAGTAGAGACGGGATCTTGAATCATCTTCAGAAGGGATGCTTATTATGGCAACATTTGAATTTAAGTCTGCAGGGAAAACATCAGTATTTGAGTCCTGGTAAATCCCATCAGGGAATAGTTTTATATCAGTGAAATCTGATGCATCTTTAAGCTTTAGCCTATTTGGCCTTATCCTGATAATATAATCAGTTTCCTGGGATGCGCATATTTCAGTTAAATTCTTTTCCTCTAAATTTTCGTCTATAATAAACACATAATTATATTTCGCCGATAATTGAACTTTTAGCAATAGCAGTATAGATTTAACTTCGGTTTTGAAATTAGCAGGATATCCGTAGTCGTTCCATAATTTAAGAAAGAGAGGCAGGGGTTGATTTCTATAGCTTATGCTTGCTGTTATTAGTCTAAAACTTGGTCCAAGATTGCCAGAGCTTATTGTTATGGATATTTTGTCTCTTTTTGAAAGCTTTAGATTAGGCAGACATAATATTAAAGAGATATATGACTTCCAGAAATAGTAATTAAGATCCAGCCCATCGAGAAAGTACTGAAGTTTTTTTAATTTATGTTTAACATCGCTATCACCCTGAAAATTTGAGGCAATGTCTCTAAGTGTAAAGCTAGCCGTCCGGGATAATGCAATGATAAGTTCAGCCAGTACTTTTAGCTGTGGCTTAGTAAGTTGCGAAAAAGCGCTTCGCAAAATGCGTTCATATAACCGAATTTGTTCTTTCATAAATACAATTACATTTAAAATCACTGCAAATAAAGAAAGAATTAATGAATTATGCAAGAAAAACGGGTAATAAAAGTTTCACGCAAAGAACGCAAAAGAAATTACGCAAAAATCGCAAAGAAATTATTATACAAAAGTATCTGGAAACTCTTTATTTGCGGACTTTGCGATATCTTAGCGAACTTTGCGTGAAAAAAACATTAATAATTAACCATTAACAATTAATAATTATTTTGATGAAATATTTTCTAGCGTAGCAACCAGAAAATCCCAGAACATTTCAACAGATTTAATGTTAACCATCTCATCCGGTGAATGAGGATTTCTTATTGTTGGCCCGAAGGAGATCAGGTCCATTTCAGGATAGACATCACCTATCAATCCACATTCCAGTCCGGCATGAATAATCTTAACATCAGGTATTTTTCCGAATTTGTTATTATATACGTTCTTCATGGTTACAAGGACGGGGGAGTCGAGGTTTGGTTTCCAGCCGGGATATGTTCCTGAATGTTCAACTTCAGCACCAGCAGTTTCAAAAACGCAACGAACCATAGTTGCGAGGTCATCTTTTTTGGAATTGACAGAGCTCCTCTGTAATGTATAAATCTCAATAATACCATTCTCTGATTTTACAATAGCAAGATTAGTGGAGGTCTCTACAACGTCGGGCATGTCAGCTATCATTCCGATAACGCCATTTGGACAAGCATATACGGTATTAATTAGTTTCCCTTGTGTAGTTTCATCAATTAGGGTAGCAGGAAGTTCAACACTGTTTAGTTCAATCTTAAAGTTAGGATCAACTTTACCTAATTCGCTTTTAATTGTTTGTTCAAATTCTTTTACGAAGGTTTCGAATTTTTCTTTATTATTTTCAGGAATTGTGACTACAGCAAATGCTTCACGTGGGATAGCATTACGAAGGCTGCCACCGTCGATATTTGAGATACGCAGACCGAAATCTGCAGCAGCATGCCAGAACAATCTGTTAATAATTTTATTTGAATTGCCTCTTCCCAGCGGAATATCTATGCCTGAATGGCCTCCTTTAAGTCCGGTGATGCTGATCTTGTATGCAGCTGATCCGGCAGGAACAGGTATTTCAGTATAATGAAACTTCATGTTTGTATTAACACCACCTGCACATCCGATATATAATTCACCTTCATCTTCAGAGTCCATATTAATCAAAATATCACCTTTCAGAATGCCGGGCTTCAGGCCAAAAGCGCCTGTCATACCTGTTTCCTCATCCACAGTAAACAGTGCTTCGACAGGGCCATGGGAGATATCATTAGCTTCGAGAACCGACATCGCTGCCGCCACTCCAATACCATTATCCGATCCAAGGGTGGTTCCGCGGGCTTTAACCCATTCGCCATCTACATACGTTTGTATAGGATCCTTCTCGAAATCATGAACAATGTCGCTGTTCTTTTGAGGAACCATATCGATGTGTCCCTGCAATACCACGCCTTTCACATTTTCCATTCCAGGTGTAGCAGGTTTTTTGATAATTACATTTCCTACTTCATCAACAATTGTTTCCAGATTGTGCTTGTTCCCGAAGTCGACCAGAAACTGCCTGATCATTTCTTCTTTTTTTGATGGATGGGGTACACCACAGATACCTTCAAAATTTTTCCATAATACAGCCGGTTTAAGGCTTGTTAATTCACTACTCATTTTTTTCTCCTTTTTTTATTTGTTATATAACTTATTTTTTTGTCATCATCCACAGTCACTCCAGGTACTCCAGGTACTCAAGGCACTCCAAGTACTCAAGGCACTCCAAGTACTCAAGGCACTCCAAGCACTTATTAAACATCCGTTGTTAATAACTAAATTGCATGCTTTGTTGAATTTATGAAGTTTATGTACTATATTTGACTTGCAAATGTAAATATTATTTATTCAGCAGTAATATGAAAAGCTGATTTGCAGCAAATAATCGATCACAGCAGAGTGAATAACATAAAAAAACTTTTTTTGTTTTATTTTTTTATTGAAAGATCAAATAATTTATTATTTTTGTCAACTGAAAGCCTAATTAAGAATTTTAAATCTGGTACATAGAAAAGAAATTTTGGGCAAAATTTTAATAATATTAAAGTTTGTTTTACCGATGTTTTGAAACATTTAGACAAAACATTAGTATAACATTCGATATTTTATGTGCAGAACACAGGTTTTGCGGATTGTTTCATTGTTTGAAAGGCCAATAAAAACCATTAGTTATAAACATGTAAATAATTGTAAATTAATATATTGAAATACGTTTGTTAATTTGTTATTGATATTTAATCAATTTTTTGAAGTTTTGTTTGCAATTTTGATTTTAATGTTTTTACTTTGCAGGTAAAATTTCCATATATATATATAAGATGCCAAGAAATATTCATTAAAGGTTCTAAATAATTATCGCCTATGAAAACAAATATTTTTACACTTATGAAAACAAATCCATTAAACACAAATGTTTCACTAATGAAAACAAAAATGCTTATGAAAACAAAGTTTACGAATGTGCTGAGTCTGATAAGGTTTAGCGTAATTTCATTCTTGCTTTTAATCCTTGGTTCAGGTCTTTATGCCCAGGCAGTACCTGAGTTGATTTATTACAAGTTTAATGCAGCGGGTACTACAGTGCAAAATGAGGCAAGTGCCCCTGTTGGTACTAATCCTGCACCTCTGATTGGACATACTATTGGAGGTATAGGTCAGTTTGGATCTGCCATGATAAGTTCTGGAACATCTGGTGATTATGTCAATACTGGCTGGGCTACTAACCTGGGGACAGGTAATTGGACAGTCTCAATGTGGATGGGTAATATAACTACCGCTTTTGGATATTTCTTTGGAGATGCTACATGTTCTTCTTGGAGATCCTTCTTAAACGGTGCCGCAGGGGTTAATAATATAACACTGAGAGGTGGTGGTATGGTTAACGTAAACATCACAGGTGTTGTTCCTGCACAACCTTCTGTGGTTCATTTTGTTTATGATGGATCAAGCGTAAAAGGCTATTTAAATGGAGTATTGAATACAACAGTTGCTATGAGCGGACTTAATCTTAGTGGTACTGGACCATTCAAAGTAGGAGGTTATACAACTGTTCCAATTGCCGGAGTCGCATTAGATGAGTTTAGGGTATATAACAGGGCTCTTAGTGCTGCTGAGGTTTTATCAACCTGGAATATTCCTTTAGGAGCACCGGCACTTGTTGATCCTGTTACAGGATTTACTGCAACACCCATAAGTACAACACAAATAGATCTTGCTTGGACTAATAATGCAGCAGGCGATGATGTGATGATAGTTAGAAATACAACCCCTACTTTTAATGCTCCGGTAGATGGAACAGCATATACTGTCGGTGGTTCTATCGGCGGAGTAGGTGAAGTTATTTTCCTTGGACCCGGAACTGCATATAATGATATGGGTTTAAATGTAAGTACTACATATTATTATCAGGCATTTGCTGTTGATGCTATTGATCAATATTCTTGGGCATCAGGTGCTTCTGCAACAACATTATGTGGTATTGTTACAACTTTACCATGGCTTGAACCTTTTAGTGCATGGCCTCCCAACTGTTTTGCATTTTCAGGACAGCCCTGGCTTTATTATCCTTCCGCACAATGTGCCGAAGCAAACTTTTACTCAGTTAATAATGCTGGCTACACAATGATAACACCGCCTATTGACCTTAGTGGTACAACGGCACCAATGTTTGCATATGACTGGTCACATGATTATTTGTCATCCTATCCGCTTGATGAACTCACAGTCTCAATAAGCGTAGTGGGAAGTGGTACATGGACTGTTATTGATAATCTTTTTGGTCCTACCGGACCGGATGCGTTCGACTCTCAGGATGGTGCTAATAATGGTGCCCCGGGTACTTTTGTTACCAGGGAATTAGATATTTCCGCATGGATAGGCAGCATAGTTGAAATTCGATTCTACGCCTGGTCAGATTGGGGTCCGGATCTCTTTATTGACAATAATACAGTCTTCAACGTACTGGTTCAGCCGGTAAGTGCTTTCCAGGCTGTATCCGTTGGACAAGCAGAAATTGATCTTTCCTGGACAAATAATTTAGCCGGCGATAATGTGATGCTTGTCAGAAATACAGCCCCAACATTTAATGTTCCTGCTGATGGTACAATTTATCCCATTGGAGGTTCAGTTGGCGGAGTAGGTGAAGTTATTTTTAATGGACCCGGTGTTGCATATAGCGATATTGGATTAAATTCAAGCACTCCATATTATTATCAGGCATATGCTGTTGACGCAATAAACCAATACTCTCCTGACGCAGATGCGACTGCAACAACATGGTTTGCGCCTATTTCTAATTTCCCATATCTTGAGACCTTTGATTCTAATCCTAGTGTAAATGGTAACTGTTCATCAACATTCCCATTGAATAACTGGTGGGTTAACGAGCCAAGTTCTGTTGAGCCTGCACCTGCTATGGACTGGGCACCACATGCTAATGGTACATCGTCCAGCAATACTGGCCCCTCAAGTGATTATCCTAATGGAACAGGACGGTATATCTACACTGAGACATCAGGATGTTATTTACGTAATGCCTGGGTTTCAAGTCCACCTCTGAATTTTAGCGCACTTACAGATCCTTATTGTGAATTCTGGTATCATATGTATGGCGGTGCAACTATGGGATCAATAGAAGTTGTTGCTTCAGTAGATAATGGTGCAACATGGTCAGTTCCTTTATGGACAATGTCGGGCAACCAAGGTAACCAATGGAATAAAGGTACTATAAGTCTTGGTGCATTTGCTGGTATGCCTAATGTGATTGTTCAATGGAGAGGGCTTACAGGAAACTATTTTGATACTGATATGGCATTGGATTATATCTCTTTCTATAATGTGCTTGTCAGTCCTGTAACAAACTTTAATGCTATAGTGGTTGGCGCTACCGAAATTGCACTGGTATGGAACAATAATGCTGCCGGTAGTGATGTAATGCTGGTTAGAAATACATCTCCTACGTTTAATGATCCTGTCGATGGTACTATGTATCCTGTCGGATCATCAATTGGTGGAGTAGGTGAAGTTATTCACCTTGGACCTGGATTTGCATTTAGTGATGTTGGGTTAATGCCTAATACAACATATTATTATCAGATATGGGCAGTTGATCCTATTCTTCAATATTCTCCCCCTGCTGCTACAAATGGAACCACACCTTGTGATGTTGTTTCAACTTTCCCATGGCTCGAGGAATTCAATGCATGGCCACCCGACTGCTTTACGTTTGCCGGGCAACCCTGGCTATATTATGCGCCAGCTCAATGTGCAGAAGCGAACTATTACTCAGTTAATAACGCTGGTTATGAAATGATCACACCTGTAATGGACCTTAGCTCTCTTTCATTCGCAGAACTGGCATTTGACTGGTCACATGATTATTTGTCAACCTATCCGCTTGATCAACTTACAGTTTCAATAAGTGTAGTGGGAAGCGGTACATGGACTGTTCTTACTAACCTTTTTGGTCCTACCGGACCTGATGCGTTTGACTCTCAGGATGGTGCTAATAATGGTGCCCCTGGTACCTTTGTTACAAGAGTAGAAGATATTTCTGCCTGGATAGGAAGCTCAGTCATAATTAAATTCTACGGTTGGTCAGATTGGGGCCCGGATCTCTTTATTGATAATACTACAATATATGACCCAACTGCACCACCAAATTGTACTGCTTTGATTGATCCTTTAGACGGACAAATCGATGTGTCAGCTTATACTGATATAGAATGGGTAGGTTTATCTAATGCTGATGGCTATTATGTTTATATGGGTACTGACGGCGGAGGCACAGTAGCTCCAACAAATATTGCCAATGGTATTATGGTTTCCGGTACTTCATGGACACCCCCTGCAATGCTGCCATTTTTAACAACTGTTTACTGGCAGATAGTTCCTTACAATTCATTCGGAACTGCAAGCGGATGCCCTATCTGGGAATTCATTGTACAAGACATCCCTGTTCAAACAATTCCATTTTTTGATGGCTTTGAAACAGGAAATCTTGAATTATATTGGGATACATATATCGGAACGGCCACAGGCAACAAGATTGATGTTAATGCAACTGCTGCCCTTACCGGATCATACGGTTGTGAAATCTGGTCTAATACATCTTCCGGATTTAGTACTCCATCAGGTCTTGCAAATGCGTGGGATAGATCTCAACCGGGTGGTACAAATTTCAGCCATACGAAATATATGACCGTTATGGTTGACATGACTACTGCTACGTCAGTTTTTATGGATTTTGACTACAATATGGGATTTCAATATAATAATAATTATAATAACTTCTGGATACTTGCCAATGATAATAGTGGCGGTGGCTGGGTCGAGATATTCGGTACACAGTCCTTTGGTGCCACAGGAGAGATTTGGCGTTCAGCGAGTATTGGCCTGGATGGATTCCTTGGTAATATAGTTTCGATTCGTTTTTACCACAGTGGTAAATATGATGATAACTATGTATGGCTAGATAATATAAATATTGATTTGAATACTGTTCCTGCTCCATGCGCAAATATAGTTACTCCAGCAGATGGAGCTATAGATGTAGGTATTTCAGGTGATGCCGGCTGGACACCAGGTAGTGGAGTTACAGGCGGATTCAAAATATATATGGGGACAGATGGCGGTGGAACAACTCTACCTACAAATATATATAATGGTATAGATATCGGTTTTGTGACATCATATCCATTTAGCGGACTAGCTTATAGCACAACTTATTATTGGGCTATAGTTCCTTATAATGGTATTGGCGCTGCTACAGGATGTGCTGTGTGGTCGTTTACTACAATGGCTGATCCTATTATTGTAATATTCCCTCATCTTGAAACATTTGATTCCAACCCAACTTTATACGGAAGCTGTAATAACCACGTGATCCTGGATAATAACTGGATTAACGAGCTTCCTCCTATTGAGCCTGCAAGTAATACTGACTGGACACCACGTCAGGGTACTACACCCACAGGCAATACTGGTCCTAGCAGTGGGTATGGTGGTTCAGGAAAATACTTATTTACTGAATCTTCATCATGTTATAACAGGAATGCATATTTAACAAGTCCCCCTCTTGATCTCACTTCTCTTCCGGATCCTGTATGTACGTTCCAATACAGTATGTATGGTGCTACTATGGGATCATTGAGTGTTGTTGTTTCCGGCGATTTTGGAGCAACATGGTCTCCGGTTGAGTGGACATTGTCAGGAAACCAGGGTAATGCTTGGTATGGAGCTGCAATTGATCTTGGTCCATGGGCTGGTATTTACGGAGTAAAAGTTAGGTGGATGGCTTTGACAGGAACAAGTTTAACTAGTGATATGGCAATTGACCATGTGCTGTTTACTTCAGGGCCATCAGTTAGCCTTTCCGGTGTACCTACAACTATGTGCCTTGAATCATCAAGTATGCTGACTGCTACTCCTAGTCCTGATGCCTTAGCTCCAATATCATATCAATGGGCTGATGACCCTACAGGAGGAACAATGACTGGTTTTGCTGTAAATCCAGTATGCGATTATGAGCTCAGGCTCTTTGATAGCTATGGCGATGGATGGAATGGAAATGAAATTAGTGTTTTTGTTAATGGAGCTCCGGTAATAAATGCTGCAACCCTGGTTTCTGGTTCAGGACCCGGGATATTCTCGTTTACTGTAACCACAGGAGATGATATACATGTACAATGGTTTGCAACAGGTTCATATACATCAGAGTGTTCGTTCTTTATTTATGATGCAGGTGGTGTGGAAATATATTCTGATGGCCTCAGTGGCAGTCCATCTACCGCATATAACTTTGTGGGTACTGCTGATTGTCCTACAACCCCAACAAGTTCATGTAGTTATGAACTCTCACTTCTGGATAGTTATGGCGATGGATGGAATGGAAATGAAATTAGTGTTTTTGTTAATGGTACTGCAGTATTAGACGCTGTTACATTATCAAGCGGTGCCGGGCCGACAGCATTCCCATTTACTGTCAGTACCGGTGATGACATACATGTACAATGGTATGCAACCGGGTCATGG
>JAIOTT010000254.1 GCA_021106655.1 Bacteroidales bacterium | reverse complement strand
TTCACTTCGTGCAATTTATCCTTCGGATGTAATTTACTTCGTGTAATTCACTAGTAATTATGACAATAAATAACTGACTAATTACTATCAATTACCATCAATTACCATGAATTACTATCAATTACCACCGAATTACTACCAAATTACCATTGAATTACTTCAAAAAATTCCCGATTTTCAGTCCGAAATAAATAGTGCGTGGATTTGCAGAGCCGTAAATATAACCCGGATCCCTGTCAATTCCCCTGTCAAAATCATCCTGATAAGAATTAAAAATGTTTTTTATTCCTGCAAAAAGCTGCAGCTTTGCTCCGTTAAGTTTAATGTAATAGCGGATCTTTGCTCCCAGATCGAAAAATGTTTTTGATGTTCTCAATTCTCCGGTCTCATGATCGGATATCTGCATGCCAAAGTAGGGAACCAACATTTTTCCGGTATAAGTGCTTGTTGAAGAAATGCCCAGACTTTTAAGTGGTTTCCAGTCTAGTGTGAGATAACCATATGTACCTGGTGTTCTAAAAAAACGTTTTTCATTAAACTCCTGTGCTTCTTCATATCTGCTGCTTTGTATTGTAAAGCCTGATTTAACTGAAAATTTGTTGTTTGGAATAATGTTGAGTTCAATATTTACTCCCTGAACTACGGCTCCTTTTTCAGCATTAACCCTTGTATATATTACAACACCTTCATCATTAGCTTCGCTGTATTCATTTGCAAAAGGATCGTTCAGTTTTGTATAGAAAACTTCCATAAGCAACCCTGTATAGACTTTACCTATTTGCTTATTAAAATCCATCGAAGCCGTAATGCTGTGACTGCTTTCTTGTTTCAGGTCAGGGGAATTCGTGTGTATCACCTGTCTTGAGCCGGATGTTTCAATATGCAGATCCTCATCAAAGATTTGGGGTGCCCTGTATCCCTGAGAATAGCTTAATCGTGCCTGAAGGTGTTTTCTGAGATCGTACAAAATGTTCACTGCAGGGATTAATACATTACCGGTTTTTGTATTCCCGGCCAACTCTTTATCTTCAACTCTGTAATTGTCGAACCTTAAGCCGGCAGTTAACTTTATTTTTTCCAAACTAATTTCATATTGAGAAAAAACACCAATAGTGTTACTTGTTTGGTTCGCTACAACAGTATTATCTGTATGTGGAATTTCAACTATCGAATCATTAATTATCACAGCATTATCCATATCTGGATATCCCAGCTTTATATCTTTTAGCCATTCTCCTTGATTTTCGATACCAAATACTAGTTTTGATAAACCAAATTTTGCATCGTATTGCATGCCTGATGCATAAATAAGATCTTTGGTTTTACCGTAATCACTTAAGGATTGATTAGCACCATAATACGAGTTTCTGTTAAGTTTTTGTCCTGAAATAAACACAGTAAATATGTCAGACTCCCTTAAATATTGTTTGTATGTTAATGCTGCTGTTAAGAGGTTATGTTCTAAAGCTTCTGCAATTCCAGCTTCATGGACAGGATAGTCATGTTTGTCACCACCCCGCCTCTCTTCCTTAATATTGAAAAAATCAAAAGCCAATTTATTTCGTTTTCCAAAGCGATGAAATAATCGTGTGCCAATGGTGGTATTATTTAATGATGCAATCTCCGAAAAGTTGTCGTTATTAGCATCAAATGGCTCTCTGTTGCGATAAAAGCCATATAGAGCCATTCCTGTCTTGCTGTCGGTAGATACCAGGGATGTGTTAAAGTTAAGAGATAAATCAGGTGCAGATCCTCCTGAACCTTCCATACCTACTCCTGTTAAACCGCTGTTTATTCCGAATTCATACGAATTGTTTACCGGGTCTTTGAGGATTAAATTAATGGTTCCTGCAATAGCATTACTGCCATATAGCACAGAGCCGCTTCCGCGTATTACTTCTACACGTTCTATCATAGTGCTAGGGATTAATTCCAGGCCATATACTCCTGCAAGTCCGCTAAAGATAGGGCGACTGTTGATCAGTATTTGAGAATATGGGCCTTCCATGCCATTCATCCTTACCTGGCTGAATCCGCAATTCTGACAATTGTTTTCAGTACGGATGCCAGGACAGAAGTTCAGACCCTCACTTAAGTTTATTGATTGTGTTCTTGTGAATTGCATTGATGTAATTGTATTCACGATCATACTGGATTCTTTCCTGTTAGTAGCATTTCTGTTTCCTGTTACAACAACTTCTTGTAAACCTAATACATCTAAATTCAATTCAAAATTTACTTCTTTTGTTTCTTCAGCTTTAATAATTATTTTTATTTCTTTAGGTTTATAGCCTAATGATTGTGCGATTATGATATGTGTGCCAACAGGCAGGTTGATAAGTTGAAAATGTCCGGTTTCATCCGTGCTTGTCCCTATGGAGCTTCCTTTAATACTAACTGTTGCAAAAGGGATGTGCTCTCCCTTACAAACTACATGTCCCGTTATATTGGCATCAGTCCTTTTTTTACTCTGCCCAAAAACAGGCTGTGAAATGTATAATAAAGTGATAAATATTATAAATATTTGCTTCATGATTTTATTGGAGATAAGTGTCTAAAGTACTTAAAGTATTTAGAGTACTTGGAGTACTTAGAGTTTTGATTTAATAAAATGAAAATAAAAAAGAAAATTAAAATTCCTTAGAAAAGCTTTATAGGAGGAGCCCGGCTTCTGATTCGGGAGAAAGAGACAAAATAATAAATGCTATTAATTGCAATTGATCGAGAGATGTTTTTGCAATAAGCATGGAGGATTAGAGGTGCAAATAGAATCAAAAATAATAATTGTAAGTTCTGCAGTAAGAAGAACTCAGGTTTTGTATGATGATGGGATTTAATAGGAGCAGAATCCTTTGTTTTGTCAAAAGGATGGGCATGAGTTACAATACTCCCATCAGCTAGTTTGTGTGTATGGAGATATATTGAATTGTTGACAGTTAACAAGCCAACAATTACAATCAATGCACCAATAAACAAGTTTTTGAATATGCTCTTAATTACTTTTGACATTGCGCTGCAAAAGTAAAATAATATTTAATATAATTATTAATTATTAATGGTTAATTATTAATTGATAACTGACAAACTGATAACTGTTTACTGATAACTGATAACTGTTTACTGATAACTGATACCAATCACAATCTAAAGATCTTTAAAAACTCTTCATCTATTTCTGCATCAACAACTCCATGCTCAGTAAGTATGTCAAAGTAGTCTTTAACCTTTTTAACTAATTCATCACCTTCAACATAATCAAAATTAACTCTTTCGAGGAACAGCTCAACATTCTCAACCGGTTGTCTCATCAAATCGAAGGATAAGTTAGCTGAATCGTGCCTGTTTTTATTTACCCATTCAATGGCAGCTTTTAGTTCATCCAGAAGAACGTTAGTTAATTCAGGGTATTTACGAACAAACTCTCCTTTAAGAACTATTCCTGCATTAGGAAAACTACCAAATCCTTTATTGATTTCATTCCAAATCTTATTATATGAAATGATGGAGATATCTTCCCCCTTATTTTGCATCATCTTAATGGCATAACTTGCCTCTGGCTCACGCAGAATAACTGTATCAGTATCTCCTTTTACAAAATCCCTGAATATCTCTTCAGGCCTTCCAAAAGGTTTTCCATAAACAAACTTAAAATCATCCGGATTTAATCCGCTTGCTTTAATAAGGTATTTTGTGATCTTTGCCGGCGGAGCTTCTTCGAAAAGTGGAGTTTGAATTTCCTTTCCTTTTATATCTTCCAGTCCATTGGCTTCATAGCCTCTTGTCAGGATACAGAAGTTATCCCACACAAAAAGAGCCGGTATTTTTATGTCACTCTTTTTCAGTTTTGTAGAAGTCACCAGAGCTGAAAAACTAATATCAGCTTTACCACTAACGATCCAGCCAAGATGTTTCTCGGTTTCTTCCCAAACTTTTAATTCTTTTATGTTTATAGCTTTACGTATCTTTTCAGACTGAAGAAGTCTCATAATAACAGGATATGCAACAGGCGTTGCCGACTGAATTACAACTCCCGGTTTTTCTTTATCATCACCGGTTGTTGATTTTTTATCACTTACTTTTTTATGAAAATATACCCATACTTCAAACGGATTCTTTTTTTCTGAAACACTTTCATATCCCATTTCACTAAGCATATTTATTAGTGGCATAGGCTCAAAACGCTGAATTAAAATAAAACCTTCATCTTCTTCAATTTCATACGATCGTTTTATGATAATATCAAAGGGGTCGGTTTTCATTTTCCTGACGTCTAATATCTCGAACTTATCCTTGCGTTCAAGCCAGTTGGTCTTTTCTATAATTTTTTCCGGGTTGAAAATGGAGATACGATATTCTCTGGTTTTTTCAATGTTGAATTTATATCCCAGTCCTTCAATAGTTTTAAGTAGAGCTTCGGGTAATTCAACAGATATTATTACAAGGTTTTCCTGAGCTTTTAAACTTGATGCTTTTTTAGTCAATTCTTCAATACTATCGCTGTTATAGATATAGCGTTCAGCGTTTTCTTCCCACGAAATATCTTCACCAATAAATTTTTCATCTTTAACTGTGATACATTCAGGCATGTTTTTTATCAGTTCATCATTTACTCCAAGCGCTATGTTCATTGTATGAAGAATCTCACAAATTGAAACTCCTGTGAGTTTTGCCGCATCTTTGAAGTTTGCAAATCGCGCCAGGGTATTATACATTGCCGGATTTTGGAGCTTTTTGAATTTCGGGGATAACTCTACTAAAACCGGTTTTAATTGCGGGTATTTATCCAGCGTTTCTTTGATGTTGGAACTGGAAATAACCGGAGTAATAGCGACAATAGAGATTGCATCAACAGGGCATACATCCAAAGCTTCATTGCAATTTGTTTCCTCACTGCTACTGTCTGGTTGTTTTTTTAAGTATGCTTTATTTTTTTCGTTGATTTCGAAGTTTTCTTCAGCTACTTCAACGCATGCATTACAGCCGATACATTCATCGGATACTGTGTATTTTAAATGGTTCATGCCTAATTATATTTAGAGTTATTGTAATCGTTAATGATTATTAATTATTTTACCCTAACAGTAGTCTTTCTTCATTAATCATTAACCATTTATCATTAATTAAAATTCGTTTAATGTTTTATTCTTATATGCCTCATAAGCCTTTTGAACTGTCATTTCACCTGCTCCGATAAAAATTTTCATCCCTGCTTTTTCAAGAACTGTGGCAGCATTTCCTCCCGGGCCATTTCCTGTGATGAGAACATTCGGAGCAAGTTCAAATAACTTTTGTGCTGTTTGCGGGCCCGCACCATGAGCTTCATTAGCAATAGCCCTGTTGTCGTAATGAGTAAACTTATCCTCGTCTTCGTCGTAAATCAGAAGATATTCAGCTCTTCCAAATCGTGGATCCATCATTGAATCCCATTCTGTCCCTTTTGTTGTAAACGCAATTTTCATAATGTATAATTTTATTTTATTTTTTTAATTTTAGTCACTTTAGTCATTCTAGTCATTTATTAATTCCTTGATATACTGCCAGCTATCTTCCAGCAATTCTTTTATTTTACTTTTCTCTATCTCCACAATAGTTTTTCCTATGGTCATTGCTTTAGTAAAGGTTTCATCATAAGGTAAACTTGAGATATGTACAATATTTTCTTTTTTTAGGAAATCCAGGATTTCATTATGTACGTCTAAGTTCAAATCGTATTTGTTAATGATACAGCCTGCTTTAAGATTAAATTTATGAACCAATTCGTATACCCGTTTTAAGTCGTGTAATCCTGAAACTGTTGGTTCAGTTACCAGTATCACAAAGCTTGCTCCTGAGAGTGAAGAAACAACAGGGCATCCAATACCTGGCGAGCCATCAACAATTATAAGATCTTTACTATTTTCTTTTGCGATACGTTTGGCTTCATTCTTTACTTTAGCCACAAGCTTTCCTGAGTTTTCTGCACCTATACCCAACTTGGCATGAACAAGTATATTGTCCACTCTTGTTTTGGAAATTTGCCATTTTCCTACATTTTGTTCTTCCATGGTGATTGCCGAAGTTGGGCAAACCCTTGCACAATAGCCACAACCTTCACAATCCAATGGGATTACTGTGTATTGTTGATTGATGATCGGAATTGCATCAAAGCGGCATACATCGGCACATTTTCCGCATTTTGTGCATTCATCCTGATCAATTTTTGCTATCACTCCACTAAAAAAGTCTTTTGATGACTGAACTTCAGGATCCAAAAGCAGATGCATATCTGCTGCATCAACATCACAGTCGGCAACAACTACATTTTTTCCTTCCAGATATGCAAATGAAGCAGTTATGGATGTTTTACCCGTACCTCCCTTACCTGAAATTATTACTATCTCCTTCATACACTATCTCCTTTCATCAGTTCTTCGATATAGGTTTTGATGTTTTCCAATTGACGTTTCACTTCAGGTACTTTTTTATAAATCAATTCGCCTTTTGAGTATAACTCCGCAATCTGACGGGAGTTAGGGATTTTAGCAATAAGCGGAATATTATTATCTTTACAGTAATCTAAAACCTTGTCATTGCCAATGCCATAACGGTTTACAACCACAGCAAATCTCTTATTCAGTTCTTTCATGGTTTCAACAGCCAGCGACAGGTCGTGTAGTCCAAATGGGGTAGGCTCTGTCACTAATATAACAAAATCAGCATTTTTGGTTGCTTCTATCACAGGACATGATGTTCCTGGGGGAGCATCAAATATTTTTATTACACTTTCTGAGTAATTATCATCAACGAATTTATTTGTTTGCGAAATAAGCGGAACGGCTTGTTCCTGCCCAATATCCAGACGACTTTCAACAAAATCTAAATCTCCGATATTAAATTTTTTCAATTCTCCCATTTTTTGAGGAATCATCGGAAGGGCTTCGGTTGGACAAAGCTCTGAACATGCATAACAACTATGACATAATTCAGGAAAAACCATTATCTGTTGGCCTAATTGGATTATGGCATGAAAATTACACACCTTCTGACATAGTCCGCAAAGCGTACATTTATCCTGTATCCATTCAGGGATCATCTTATATTTGTCTTCCCTATGAATAAGTTCACCATTTAGAAACAAACCTGAATTTGGTTCTTCGACGTCTAGATCTGTCAATACAACTTTATGTGATTCTGCCAGGTAACTGGCAAGGTTAGTTGATAAGGTAGTTTTTCCTGTCCCTCCCTTTCCACTGGCAATAGCGATCTTCATCTTATTTGCAATTTTTGTCAATTACATTGCGAAATTTACATCTAGCAAAGAAGCATAGGGCATGGTGTAAAATATAATTCCTGGCAAATTATTAAAAAATCTCCATGCTCTTTGCCCTATGCTCCATGCTTATATCTATTAAATAGGGTTTTATGTGCGGATCCACATTAGTGATCGCAGAGGTTTTTCCCAGTTTGAAGCTGATCATTAAGGTACTGTTCAACAAGTTTCGAAGGAGATTCTGCATTAACACCCATATGTACTTCTATATTATTTTGTGTGAAGAGATCTTGCGCTCTTTGACCCATACCTCCGGCAATTATAACCTTAACACCCTGATCTGCCAGGAATTTCGGATACACTCCGGGTTGATGTACAGGAGGATTTACAAGTTTTTCACTTATTACCTTATTATCTTCAGTTTCTATAATTGCAAATCTCTCGCAATGCCCAAAATGAGCTGTTAACTGCCCGTTAAATGTCGGAACAGCAAATAGTTTTTTCATAATTATTTTTTAAATATTTAAAATTGTGTAAAAACAGTATTTAGGTGGTGACTGAAGGTTCAGGCGTATTTAATCTCTCTCACATATCAAACCATACAACCTTAATTAACCCTAATTACCTTCCCCTTCAGTCAATCTACCTAATGCTTTACAAAAGTTCTTCTCTGATCATGGTACGTCCGCATTCAGGACATTTTATTGTAGTACATTTTGTTCCTTGTTGATGTTGCATTTTATGTCCACATTTAGCACATACACAATATCCTCCCGGGCCAAAACTACCACCTTTATTTCTTCCTTGTCCTCCGCCACGGCCGAGGCCCTTACCATTTCCTTGTTTTAATCCTTTACCACTATTCATTTTTATTTTCTCCTTTATTAATCCCTGACAGCCTTTTTTCTAAAGCGGATAATTGATCTTTTAATACATTAATTTCATTTGCAATTAATGTCTTTTCAGATGCGACAGGGATATTTTCGAAAGGCATATTTTCATAGTTAAACCACCTTTGTCTGTTTCCTCCCCGGCCTGATCCTCCTCTGAAGCTTCTAAAATTTAAATTCTGAGCCATGTAATTGGGATAATCATTAGCTGTGCAATATCCCATCTGTCTTCCTGTCATTGGACCCATTCCTGATGGTCCTGTTTTATCACCTCCTGGCATATTTACCTCCTTTTTATTTAATTATTATTTATTATTTCTGCAGCATTTCCCATGTCCAAAACCACCAGCAAGATTTACAATCTTTTTTGAATGACAATCAGGGCATTCGGAAAATGTAGTGTTAATTTTTATATTGAACATATGGCCACAATCATCACAACGAATAATATTATTTCTGAAGTAACTATTCCCTCCATCAATAGTAAGAAGCTTACCATCAATTATCAATTCAGCTATTTTCTTTCTTGCCTGTTCTATCAAACGAGTGAAAGTTGGGCGGGAAATTTCCATTTCGTCGGCTGCTTCAGCATGTGCTAATCCTATTGAATCGGCCAGCCTGAAAGCTTCATATTCATCAAGACTAAGGATTGATTGACCTAAAAATTTAACAGCTATTCCAACTGGCTTAAATTCATTAAAGATTGGAGGATTATGAACTGTTCTATTTCTTTTTGGCCTTGGCATATAATTAATATTTGTAAATTATTTTGCAAATATAATGAACATATGTTCATTATGCAAGTTTTTTTTAAATTATTTTCAAAATAATTTTAAATACTAAGTTTATGCTTCCCAAACCCTCCTTGATTAGCGATTGTTGATTAGCGTTTTTTGATTTTTGAAGTATTTTAGAGTTTAGATTTAATGGAAAATATATGTTCTTTTTATGAAATAATTATGAGGATAGTGGTAACCGGAGATCGGATTTCTTATAAAGCACCTAATACTGAATTATGATTACGAAGTGTTTCTTTTAGTTGAATACCAAGACCTTCCTACTCAACAACCAAACTTTTGAAGTTAAACAAGAATTACTTACTTTTACCCTATCGTTCTTTCAAATAATGACTACTATGCTTTCGGTATGATTATGCCCGGCAGAAACTTTAACTCTGATGAGTATAGGTTTGGGTTCCAGGGACAGGAAAAAGATGATGAACTAAAAGGCGTCGGAAACTCAATCAATTATCTTGCTCGAATTTATGATCCAAGGTTGGGAAAGTTTTTAAGTGTTGACCCATTGACAAAAGAGTACCCTTGGTATACTCCTTACCAATTTGCGGGGAATAAGCCAATAGCTTTTATTGATAGAGATGGAGAGGAAGAAGCAAGACCAGAGGAGAAAAAATACGCAGTTTTAAACTTTGTGGATGCATTATATGTTAAAGCTAATAGAACTAAAGCTGTTAAAATGGCTCAAGCATCAGGATTGCCAAACCCTAGAGATGGAGAGCAAGATGCTTTCCGACATACTATTTGGAATGCTATGAATGCTAGAGATATTGGAGCTGATGATGCGGAGCCATTTGCTACATTACATGAAAGAGGTAGTAATCCTGCCAATGACCCTAACGATCCAAGTTATGATCCTGTCGCAATAGAAATGGATTTATACAACAATCAAGTCGGACGGGAAATTGGAGAGGCAAATCCTGATGCTACCGATGAAGAATTGGCAGGACTTGTCCTTGGCTCACTAAATAGTGGGGAATTAAAAATAATAAAACAAAATGACATAGGAGAACCTGTTGATAATGAGGGTAGGGTAATAACAGATAATACTGAGAAAGTGATAACTACTAAATGGCATCCACCCTTAGCAATACCTAAAGAAACAGAAGTTAAGCAATCCGATAATGATTACAATGATGATACAAGTGGAAAATATTAAACGATACATTGTAATTGCTTTTTATGTATTACTTATTTCTTGTGGCAGTAATGGTACCTCGGTAATTGAATTGCCAAATGGTGATTTAATTACCGAAGGTAAAACTATTAATGATCTAAAAAATAAGTACTCTGTAGTATATAAGCAATATGAGGGTTTTGTTGGGAATTATAATGATACTGTATTGGGGGATTTTAACCTTTTGTTTAAGAATTATCAAAATAAAGTTGGTTCAGATGTTTTGTCTAAGAAATCAATTTTGAATTTAGAGAATGAAGAAGTAACTGGTATTTCTTTTGGAAAAATACCAACAACACAAATTAGTATAAGTGCTTTAGTCGATTATCTAAAGAAAAACTACGCCAACGCAGTTGAAGAAAAAATGGACGAAGCCATCAAAATTATCGACTCAAGAACAGGGAAAACAATTTGCATAGTAAATTACATTAAGCTTGGTGTGCCTGGTTGTTTTGTGGAATTTGAATTTTAGTATTCTGAATATTCGGTAGTGTCCCATATGGCACTTTTTGAAGTAAATTAAGAGCAAGGAGCCTGGCTTGAGCTGGGCTTTTTGTTTAACAGCCCCCTCCCAAACCCTCCCCCAAATGGT
>JAIOTT010000203.1 GCA_021106655.1 Bacteroidales bacterium | reverse complement strand
GAAATATTTGCTGTAAAGCATAGCAACTATATAAAATAAACCAATATATGGAATGTACGAATATCTGTCAGCCATAATAGCCTTACCAACAGTAACAAACTGTAAAACAAGCGCAATGGTCGCAAAATAGAACAGAATTCCGAAAATATACAAACGGGTTCTTTTGTAACTGAAATACAGAGCTGCAAATACTCCAAGAACAATTACCGGTGAAATATAATATATCATTGGGAGCGTTTCCTTAATGGGGAAAGTATTCACAGGATACGGATAAAATGCCGAAAGACTAAGTGGTGCAATGAACTTAACTATATACATAACAAATCCATAAGATGCAAATATGAACCTCTGAAATACTGTCAAGGCTTCAAGCTTACTTATTGCACTTTCTTGGGAGATTGTAGCAAGGATCCCAAAGAAAACGGAAAGCAAAATAAAGGGGATCTTTTCTATTATTACTTTTGTGGTAAACTTTCGTCCTCGGTAAAAATCTATTAATATCAAAACGACTGAAAGAGCTACAGCTGCTGATTTGGATAGTAATGAGAATATGAAGAAAAGCAGAGACAATATATAAAAAACAGATTTGTTCTTTTTAACATCAGTAAATTTGAAATAAAATATCAGGGAAATAAGAAAGAAGAAACTATATAATACATCTTTTCGTTCGGTGATCCACGAAACGGACTCAACATGCATAGGATGAATACCAAAGCCCAGAGCTACGATGATAGCAACCTCCCGCCGCCGTCCACTTAAAAAATAGATTAACAAAAAAACAAATAATGTATTAAGAACATGTAAGATCACATTGGTTGTGTGATAAAGCGAGGGATCCATCTCTGTAAAGTGATATTCAATGGCAAAAGATAAAAGAACAAATGGTAAATAATTGCTGTCGGTAAAAGTTGTAAAATGTCGTTTTACCTTATCCGCATTAAGGGTTTTAATATGGATGTTCTCCTGAATATATTTAGGATCATCCCAATTCGTAAAGCCATTTTTTAGTGAAGGAGAAAAAGAGATAAATGTGATCAGTAAGATGATAAGAACAATAACAAAGCTTTTCCAGTTTATTCCTGATTTATTTTGTACCAGCTTCGGCTTTTGTTTTGGATGTGGTTTTCTTTTCGCTATGTTTTGCTGTATTTTATGTTTGGATTTAGCACTCATGGGTATAGGTTTTATCGAAGCAAAAATACTTTTTATTTTTTTGCAACACAAAATGTACTTACCCCTAACGGAAACCTGATATATCTTAATAATACAGTTTCTGTATGAAGCAATTTGATCAGTAATTTATTAATAAAAGGATTAAGACTTTTTAAATCCCCGCTTTTACTATGCCGTTTCAATTTAAATATTCGGAAAGCTATGTTATTAATTAATCGGATCATTAAAGTCGGGAAGAAAAGTGAGAAATTCCAATAACCTGTTTTAATGAGATTAAAGCCTGCATTTTGTAATTTTACCTGTAACTCTTTACTTGTATATCTTCTGAAATGCTTATTTATTTCGTCGTGATAACTCCACAAAAATTTAAATGCAGGAACAAATACCAATAATTGTCCACCCTTCTTCAAAACATTAAACCAGTTATTTAATGCGTTCTCATCGCTTTCCAGGTGCTCCAGACAATCGGAGGCAATAATAATATCGAAGCTTTCATCCGGGAATTCGAGATGCTGAGCATCCATGACAATTGAATTACAGTGCACGTTTTTTTTTACTGCCTCTACTGCTTTTTCACTAATATCGATTCCCAAAAGATTTTCGGAGGCAAAACCACTTTTTTTTAATTCATTTAATAAAACACCTGAAGAACAACCAACCTCAAGTATTCTGGAATTACGTGATATTTCCTTTATTAACATTATTATTGTTTTCCTTCTTTCCACAAACCACCAGTATTCTTTTTCCTGTTTATGATATATTTGCTCGTATGATTGGTCCATATCTTTTTTTTAGTAACAAGTATCAAGATATTAGTATTGAGTATCGTGACAAAGTTATCAATTAACCATTTCTCATTGTACCTTTGTATAATTGAATAATTATATCTTTTTCTCAAGTCTCACATCTCATGCCTTTATTCTTTTCTCTCAAATACAACGATACTATATAGTCCTGTTGGCTCATACTGATTTAGATCATCAAACCATATATATTTTGTATCGAAATCTGAGATCATATCAATATATCCAACATGATTATAATCTCTGGAAGCGATGTCATTGAACAATGAAAGCACCATAAAACTGGCATTAGGGGAAGTCATGAATGAATAACCATGTCTGAAAACAACCATATATTTGGGCTTTTCCCGGATAATGTCATCGATAAATTCTTGTTGAAGTTTTTTACTTTCAGGAAAAAGCAAGGTATCGCTCATCAAAAAGGGGATAAAAATATGTTTTGAGGCACTTCGTCTTCCGGAATAAATTAATACTTGAGGTTCAGATCCAAGGACAATAATCTTATCACCCTCAGATGTATTATCTTTAATAAAATCTCCAATTACTTTAGATTCGGGAAAAGGATTCATCCCATAAACCGCTCTTAGAACTGCCGTATAGTCAGGATTAAAATAATAATTTTTATGGGTGTTCAAATGAGAAATCATAAAAATGGTAAATGCTGCACAGATTATTACTTTGGAAACATTTATCTTTACTACTTTTGATAATAACTGGATCAGAAACATTATAGAGATACCAATCAATACTGAAATTACGGGAATGGTTTGAATCCAGTAATGTCCAAAGAAACGAAAGCCGGGAATTATTGTTAAGAAGGATAAAAAGGCAAAAGACAAAAGGACAAATTTCTTGTAATTATTGATCTTTACAATAAATACTAAAATAATACCTGATAAAGCTAACACCCAAAATATTTCGAACTGATGAGCAAGTTTAATAAAAATATTCCTGAATAACTCTAGTCCTGCTTCAAATGAATGCTTTGATACATATGAACTAGCACGTTCAAATATCCAATAAAACATCTCTTCAAAAGCTCCATAAGCCCAAATTATTATCATAAAAACAGCAAAAGATATAAATACACCGGCAGAATAGATCAAAGAATTTATTATTCCCCTTTTCAGATTCGTGGGTTTATTGATAAGATAATATGATAATATTGCAATTCCTCCGAATAAAATAAAAAAAAGACCCGTTTGTTTTATCATGAGTGAGAAACAGAGAAGAATACCGGCAATAAAAAAGTAGATGGCTTTATTAGAATTTATTGCATGGATCAGTAATAATAAACCACCGCAAACAAACATCATCATCAAATGTTCGGCCTGAACAGTAAAACCATTTGCATGTGGCGACATTGAAAGTATTGCGAAACTGGCAGCAATAATTAATGCTATTGTGTTTGAAAATAATTTACGCCCAATAAAGAATAAGAAAACAATAGTAATAAGATTGACAAAAATAAAAGCTATATGGATTTGTTCTATGGTATCACCAAAAATCCAAAGGATAGCAGCATAAGCATAGAACAGTCCCGGGAGTTTCATTTCATAGAAATCGAGATAAGGAATTTTCCCATCTAAAACGCATTGACCAAGATAACAATATGCTCCTTCATCTCTTTCAAATGGGATACTTAAAAAATTAGTTCTAATTATAGTGGCTAAAATCAGTATAGCCACTAAAATTATATATGGAATATACTTTTTATAAGCACTTTCCTTTTTTAAGCTTTCTGTTGTTTTTTGCCTGATAACTTTTTTAGGAGGAGGTTTTTTCTTCTTCACAAATTAAATCCTTTTTGTTGAGTATGGATGTTGATAATTATTCTTTTTTTTCATACAAAAGAATATAAAACGATCCCTCTGGTACATACGGAAATATATCATCATACCATATATATTGAGTATTGAAATCAGAGATCATATCAGCACAACATATAAGATTATAATCTTTATTTACTATCTCAGTAAACTTTGAAAAGATCATAAAACTTGCATTGGGAGAAGCCCAAATAGAGTTCCTGTGCTTAAAAAACACCATATATTTTGGTTCTTCCCTGATTATATCATCAATAAATTCTTGCTGTTGTTCTTTTATTTTTGGGAATGTTATTGTATCTTGCATAAGAGTCGAGAAGTAATTAAATCTCGAAACACTTCTTCTGCCTGAATAAATATATACCTGAGGTTCAGAGCCAAACAGTATTATCTTATCCTCTTCGTTCGTATTATTCCTAATAAAATCGCCAATGACTTTAGCTTCGGGAAAAGGATTCATTTGATAAACCTCTCTAAGTACTGCCGTATAGTTAGGGTTAAAATAATATTTT
>JAIOTT010000377.1 GCA_021106655.1 Bacteroidales bacterium | reverse complement strand
TTTGCAACGACAAATTTTTCTACTATCACTTCCCTTGGATGTTGGGGAGATACCCTTGTACGATTATTTTGTGGAAGCATTGATGATGTAAGATTTTCTTCGGATGCAATGTATACTTCTGACTTCACTCCTCCCTGTCCGGATCTAATGGCCGGATCTTCAACCATTGGAATGTGGAACTTTAATGGATCAGGATTAATTGCTGTTGATTCAAGCACAAACTCCTATAATGGTCAACTAGATGGAGCTACAAGAATTTATGCAGATGTATGTGATTCAATTATAGCTTCAGGAAATGTTCTCTATTTTGATGGTGTTGATGATTATGTTGACTTAGGATCAGATGTTGGAAATGGAATCAGAACCATAGAGTTATGGTTTAAGCCAACAATTCAAATCAATAATTCTATTACAGATTATGCTGGGCTTGTGGTAAGAAACAACGGTGTCACAACTAATGAAAATGAGTTTAGCCTTACCTTTACACCATCACCTGGAAATAAAGGGAAATTAATTTTTGGCATTGAGGATGACTTTGGAAACAATTACCATATTTATTCTGATTCGAATTCCTGGAATGCCGGTCAATGGTATCATGTTGCAGCAGTGGTTCACCCTACTATGGGAATGATGATGTTTATTGATGGGGTAAAACAATCTGATACAAACATATATAATTCTCTTACTGGTACACTAAATACGCCAACTTCAATTGGCAGATGGGGCAATCAGGCATTAAGGCACTTTCATGGTAGAGTTGATGATGTCAGATTTTCTTCGAATGCTATTTATTCATCTGATTTTACAGCCCCCTGCCCGGATGTAAATTTAGAGCCTACAACTGTCGGATTATGGCATTTTAATGAGGGTTCCGGAACAACTGCCTATGATGAAAGTTCAAATGGCTACAATGGTATCATCGATGGAGCCATTTATTTAATAGATACTGTTTGTGATGACTTATCGCCCCAAACAATTAGTGGCGTGATCACTTATGACAATTCTGTTTCTACTCCCCTGCCCAATGTAAAAGTATATTTGTTAGATTCAACAAATCAAATTATAGATTCAACTATTTCAAGTATAACTGGTGAGTATGCATTTTTGAATGTTCCTCCCGGTACATATATAATTAATTCTTCTTCCAGTGAACTCTGGGGAGGTGGAAATGCTGCAGATGCATTGGCAATAATGATGCACTTTGTGAGTATTCAACCTTTATATGGACTTCGATTACGAGCTGCGGATTGTGACATCTCAACATATGTAAATACTATGGATGCTTTGTATGTTTCCCAACGTTTTGTATTCCTAATCTATTCTTTTCCAGCCGGGGATTGGGTTTTTGAGCAACCAGTCATAATTATACTTGGTATTGCACCAGTCATACAGGATTATAAAGGTTTATGTGTCGGAGATGTAAATGGGTCATTTGTACCCTAATAATATCGATGCCAAGGCATGAATGGAGTCCGAAGTCAGAAGGCCGAAAAAAAAGACCAGAAGATAATCAAGCAAGCGGCTTTATACATCGAAGCGGGGACGCTTCGATGAACCAGGGCAATGCATTTTTAGATAATGTTCCAATATCCATCCACCGGAAGCAAATCAGGTACCTTCAATTTTAAATGCTTCACTGGTGTGAGACTCTCCAATATCATCTCCATCTACTTTTCTTAACTCCTGAAATGGATCAGGGCCAGTAGTATCTTTAGGTTTAACCCTTGTCCTTTCCTTCTCTTCCATGAAAGTAGGTATTGCACCTGCAGAAACTGTCTTTATTATCTTTTCGATAATAATCAAAAATTCACTTAGATTACTCACATCATTGTCCCTCAACAAAATATCAAAAGTGCATGTAATACAGCTATCATTAGGACACTGACAACCAGTAATCGTCCCAAGATATTTTGGTAGTTTATTCTCGCTGATGTCGCCACCAGGTGGTAATGTGTCGCCATTTGTAATATCGCCTAGTTCACTGGTAACAAATGGCAATTTTATAGTTTTTGTAGCAATTGGGATACCACATTTAAAATGCAAATAAATTGTCCCCCCTGCCATAATATCTCCATCAGAATAAAAATCAGTGTCGTCAGCTTTTGAATTTAAATAAATTTTATCAATATAAGTTTTTATTTCATATTTTGAACATGGTACTATTGCTTCGTAAATATAGCATTGCTCATCAATACCACATGCCCCAATAACACTAAAGTTAAATTTCAGGTCAATCCAACCAATCACTACTCCGGCATGTTTTATATCATTTCGTTTGATAAAATCACCTTTTGAATAAGTATTGGTAACTGAGGATTTATGAAAATCATTAAAAAACCTGAGTTTATCATTAAAGTTTGTCGCATTATTCTTTAAGATACGTGTACTCTTCACTATAGTGCTCTGCATCAAATTATCTATTTCTTCTGCTAATGACGTAATTACTATACTTTCAGGAGATTTCAATGTTGTATCTATAGTTCCACATCCTATTATGGCAAAATACTGATTCCTTACAAAACATAACATTCTGAAACCAACCATGCCTGCAATATTATATTCTTCACCAATTATTGCACTATCAGCAAAACTATAAGATATTGCTCCATTAATTGAATCCATATTAAGAAAAGAACTCATTGCATCTTGATGTGATGAAAAATCCATAACGAGAGCAAGGATGAATTGGCTATTAGTGGGTGTCCACCATTCCCTGATGGCATACCCACCAGGAACATTTACATCATCAAACAGACTATTTTCAGGCAAAATAAGGTTTGCTGCATCATTGAATCCTAAAATATCCGCAGGTATTAAATTAAGTAATGTTACTTCAGGAGGAGCTTCATCTTCTGATTCTTTTTTACATGTATTAAATAACACAGATAATAAAACAACAGATATTATTACAGTAATATATTTTCTTTTCATAATTCAAATATTTTAACATCGACATACATATATGGCTGACACAAATATACAACATATAACGATAATTGTCAAGTGTTTCCGGGGAAATTAAATGGGTAAGTAACCAGCGTTGATTTAAAAAGACGTTAAATTATAGTTTTAATATCATTTTAACAAGTACCTTATCGATTGGCAATGTCAACTCATCTTTAGTTAATTTCTCAACATCCATCCATCGAAAACTTTGTGCTTCGTCAATGAGTTGAGGAAAATCAAATTTTTTATCAGAAATTATAAATCCAAATGGCTTTGAAATACGGATCTTATAATAAATATTTATTATTTGTTGCGGATCGGGAAGTAAAATTGATGGCTGGAAATAATCGGTGGTATAAAAATGTTCTATAACCTCAATCTCAGTATTTAGCTCTTCCCTGCAGTCTCTTTTAAGACAATCTATCGTTCCTTCCCCATATTTAAGCCCTCCACCCGGAAATTTCGTCATCTTTGTTCCTAATCTATATTCATCTGTCAAAAGGACTTTTCCATTATTAATAAAAATCCCGTATACCCTGATGTTAAATCTATTCTCAACTTTATGCATATGAATTATTAATTACGGATTACGAATTACGAATTTATTGCAAACTGGCGACTGTTTTACATGCACGTATAATATGATGCTTGCCCTTCGGCCCATGCAATCGTTTTACCTGAAAACCTGCTGACCTTAATACTCTTTTTACGCTTCCCTTGCTGGAATATGTTACTAATATCCCTCCCACTTTCATTGCTTTGTAAATTTTACAAAAGTTATCCTCTGACCAAAGTGATGGATGAACTTCAGGAGAAAAAGCATCAAAATAAACAAGGTCATACTTGGATTCATCCAGATTTAGTTCTTCAAGAGTATTTTTGATTTTCAATAACTCAAATGATTCACTGATTAGCTCTTCCCTTCCCCACTCCGCTTCATGAATCTTAAAAAATAATGCCCTAGCATCCTTATCATCCATTTGATCAGGGTAGTTTAACTCACTCCAAATTGATTTATTTAATGGAAATGGTTCAATAGCCGTGTAATTGACAACTTTACTTTCATTATTAGATTTTATACATGTAAGTAAAGCATTCAATCCTGTTCCAAATCCAATTTCCAGAATATTTATTTCATTCCGGTCTATTTGATCAAAACCCTCTCTTATAAAAACATGCTTCGACTCCTGTATAGCGCCAAAAACAGAATGATAATGCTCATCAAGTCCTGGAACAAAGATTGTATGCGAGCCATCTTCAGTTACTATTATCGATCTATCTTCTACTATACTATTCATTTAATTCTAGTCATTCGAAATTTTAGTCATTTTAGTCACTTATTGTAGTGCAAATGCATATTCAAAATTTCCTTTGTTACCTCCACAGAATTCACCTGAGATCCTTGTGGATATGTATAGGAACTTACTTTATTACTTTCTGCAATGTAAAGAATGTTTCCCAGTTCATCAAAACAAATTGTTTGAGCTACACTATTTTCAACAAATGGTGTCAGGCTATTATTGCTATAAGTATACTGATATACTCCATCATCAAAAGCAAGAAAAAGATTATTGTTATCAATAAATTCAGATGCAATCACCTTCTCTCCAGTGAAGCTTCTTATCTCATCAATCTCATTGCTATAAACATCATATACATATACTCCCCCATCATTCTGTTTATTCCCGATAACATACACTTTGTTTTCATCCTTAGTGAAGATTCCTATAACATCCATATCTACAAGAAGTTTATAATATAATGACCCACTGACAGCAAAAAAGCTAAGCAGATAAGAGTGAGATCCGGTAGTTTCAATAGCTTCTGAAATGATATATTCACCATGTTGATAACAAAGACCAGGTATTAGATTTTCCTGCATTACTGCAGTTACAACATTTGTAAGGTTTTCATTATAAGCACGGATTTCGCCATCACAGCTTGAAACATATAAGTCATTATTAAAATAAAGATACCTGAAATATGGCAATGGAGGATAATTTTTACCTTCTATCATCCATTCTTCTTCGTTTGTATTAAGATTGAATGCCTTCAAATGATCATAATATTTACCTGCAATATAAAGAAGCTGATGTCTTGAATTAATTTCTGAAACTTCGAATGAGCCATTAACAGCAAATAATGTACTTAATGAAAATGTTGAATCTATGCTTTGGATGCTTAAACTTCCTGTGTTTTTAGAAATAACTACAAGGCGTTTAAGCTTACGGGGAACTTCATTAATATAAATTTTTCTGAAAGCATTCTTTGAATTGACACCATCAAAGACTCTGATCTTCAAATAATACACTCCACTCTCCATCAAAATATCGTCTATTACCAATTCATCTTCGATATTTGTCGGATTTCCGTTTGGAGGATATGAATATGCACCAAAAACTGTTACAAAATTCTCATCTGTAATAGCAATCTGAATACTTTCCACCTGATTATCATCACTTACAACAGCTTTGATCAACATGGTGTCAGGGACATTAAAGGATGTATATTCTATGGGAAACTCAATTATTATCTCCGGATCAATTTCGTCGGTTACCTTTTTGCATGAAATGGATACTAACAACAGAAGGGAGATTAATATGAAATTATAGTTCCTTCTCATTTTATTTGAAATAAATTAATCTAAATCTGGCACAAAGATATGGAACGCTGATAAAACTGATTAACACTGATCAGTGAAGATCAGTCTAATCTGTGTTATCAGTGTTCTATTAAGCGAATATAATTATTTCTCAAGCACAATATAAAAATATTTTATTATGATTGATCAATACAATGTTGAAAAGATCCTTTTTCTGGATATAGAAACGGTACCCAGGGAGAAAAATTACAAAGATCTCTCCACCGAACTCAAAACTTTATGGGATAAGAAAGCAGCTAACATTAAGCAAAATAAAGATGATGATCCTGAAGCTCTTTATGAGAGAGCTGGTATTTATGCTGAGTTTGGAAAAATAATTTGTATTTCAGCGGGGTACTTAAAAGGAGAGGTGTTCAGAGTTAAATCATTTGCCGGACACGATGAAAAAATCATTTTATCAGAATTCAGTAATTTACTCAAAAGCAATTATTTCAATAAAAGGGATCAGCTATTATGTGCTCACAACGGAAAAGAATTTGATTTTCCTTATATCGCCCGAAGAATGCTGATAAATAAAATCCCTTTGCCTTCCATACTGGATACTGCCGGAAAGAAACCATGGGAGGTAACTCACCTTGATACAATGGAGCTCTGGAAGTTTGGAGATTATAAACACTATACATCTCTTGTGCTTCTTGCATATTTATTTGATATCCCTTCACCAAAAGATGATATCAATGGCAGTGATATTGCAAGAGTATATTGGGAAGAGAATGATCTGGAACGAATTGTAAAGTATTGCCAGAAAGATGTGCTTACCGTCGCACAGATCTTTTTATCTTATCAGGGTAAGGAGAAGATCGATGACGGGGATGTACAGGTGGTGTGAGAGGTTCTCCCTGTCAGTGTTTACTGGCAGGGCAGCCTCGATTATGTGCAGATTATTTCATTATTAATCAGTATTATAAGCAATTACAGATAAATTGAATCCACCTATAACAATTAACCATAATGCTATAACAATTTCTTGAAGGACTAATGGAATAGTTAAAACTACAAAGAGAGGTGTAATAACATCAATAAGACGGAACAGTATTAAAAAACTTGCCAGTATTGCTAACATATTTCCAATAAGACCCCAACTATCGGCTTAACCATGACTTAATACACTATTTCGGGACTCGATAATACAGCCTGCTTACTCGCTTAATGCATACTCTTCTGCTATCCTCACGGAATCGCCCATGCAAGAAACTACCACTATGCTTGCGGGCTTTGAGTGGACAGGGTTTGCACCTGCTGAAAAACTATAACTAATTTCAAAAAACTGGTAATCTTAATTGATTACTTTTCTTGTCCCAAAGTCTTCGGCTTACGAAAAGGTTACTTTAATTAAGCCTTTTTTTTAGTTTTAAGATTATCCCTCCAGGTGTTAATAAATTAATTTTTAATAGCCCATATTGTATAATTTTAGACATGATTTCAAAGGGTAGAACTGGTAAAATGAGAATTCTAAGTAAAAAAGATTTTAAGCTATGATATTTTCTAAAGTTTAAAAATATTGACAAGAGTGAATATTTAAATAATGGTATGTGATAGTAAAGAATTTCTACTTCAGATTCTTTAAAACCAGCTTTTTTTGCGATTATTCTGAGATTTAAGTCAGAAAATGAATAAAGATGCCTAGGAGGATCACAATGCCAAAATCTAATAAGACATGACTGCAATGATTTCGATAGTGAATTATATTTTAGAGTTCTAAGAAAGTATCCTTTAATAGTTATCAAAGGATAGAAATATGACTCTGTATTTTTACCATGAGGTGTTTTAATAATTATTTCCCCTCCATCAGTCAACATCTCTCTCATTTCTTTTACATAATCTATTGGATTTATCAAATGTTCAATTACATTATCCGAGAAGATGTAGTCAAAATAAATATGACTATTCTTTATTTTATCAATAATGAAATCATTTGTTAAACCATGTTCTTTTCTAACAAATGCTTCTGCTTCATTGTCCAAATCGTGATAGTAGGAAACTAAATTTAATTCACATGCAGCTTTATAAGCACTACCAGTTCCACCTCCATAGTCCAAGAATTTTTTTCTTTCCTTACTAAACTTAAACAAAGTGTTTAATTCTTGTTTTCTTGTTTCAATTTGCTTTTCTATGTTTCTTTTATCTGGAATATTGAATAAAAATCCTTGATAAAAATCCTTAAGAAACTGATTTGTTGGAAATGGGTCACTATAAATCAATTTGCATTGTCTACAATGGTTAATAGAATATCTGTCCCAATTAATTATTTTTTGTGTCTGAGTTGAATCACAAATTGGGCATGACTTATTTTGTTTTTCATTCATATTGTCTAAATTTCATATTAGATCTTGAAAATTGCACCACAACGGGAGTTCACGCAATAATTCCTATAATTTTTCAGTATTGTCTTATATTACTTCAATAGCTTTCGTTTAAGAGTTCCAAATTTACAAAAAATCCGAATATCATTTTCTGAAGTTCAAAATTTAAATGCTTTAAAATTGCTCTTTTTAGGCCGTATAATCTCAAAAAACAGAAAACAAGGCTCTTTAACCTCT
>JAIOTT010000444.1 GCA_021106655.1 Bacteroidales bacterium | reverse complement strand
GGGGACGTTGTACTATACTATTGGCGAGGATGAATTTATTGAGCTTAAACACAGGCAAGTAACAGGCGACAAGGTGTATAAGATAAAAAAACTCAATAGTGACTTTGAGATTATTCCCGAACATAAATATTTTAATTCATTAATGTATTTTTATCCTCATGCACAGCTTAATGATGCCGGGAATTACGTTTTGCTAAGTGGAAGCGATAGTATAAGTGGTATTTCAATAAATTTTAACCGCAATGAATCGGAGCTTGAGGTTTTATCGGTTGAAGAAATTAAGAAGAAGATTGATGACTCAGGCTTAAGGAGAGTGTCAATACTTGAAGTTAAGGAAAAACCACTATCACAGGCAATTAGTGAAATGAGCCAGGGGAAGAGGCTTTGGAAGTTATTCATATTATTAGCTCTCATTATGCTTGCTGCTGAGGTAATCATTTTGAGGGTATGGAAATAGAGGATTTTTTATATTTGAGCGATGGAAGATATTGACGAAAAAAACGATATTATTGACCAGTATGACAGTCCTGAATCCAGTGATGGTGAAATACACAGAAGTATTCATTTGCGAGGGATGTATGAGAACTGGTTTCTGGATTATGCTTCATATGTGATCCTTGAAAGGGCTGTGCCGGATATTGAAGATGGCCTGAAACCTGTTCATCGCCGTATACTTCATTCAATGAAAGATCTGGATGACGGGAGATATAATAAGGTTGCAAACATCATTGGCCATACAATGAAATATCATCCTCATGGAGATGCTTCCATTGGTGATGCAATTGTTCATCTTGCGCAAAAAGATTTACTAATCGATACTCAGGGAAATTGGGGGAATGCATTAACCGGTGATAGTGCAGCAGCTCCCCGTTACATCGAAGCTCGTCTTTCGAAATTCGCCCTGGAAGTATTATTCAATCCAAAAACAACAGACTGGAAAAGCTCCTATGATGGTAGAAATAAGGAGCCTAAAACCTTACCTGTGAAATTTCCTTTACTGCTTTCACAGGGTGTTGAAGGAATTGCAGTTGGACTGGCAACAAAAATTCTTTCCCATAATTTTAATGAACTGATAGATGCTTCAATAGATATTCTGAATGAAAAAGAAATTGAGATCTTTCCTGATTTTTCCAGCTATGGGATGGCTGATTTTTCAAAATATAATTATGGAATACGGGGAGGAAAAGTCAGGATAAGGGCAAAGATCACACAGATTGACAAAAAAACACTGGTGATTAACGAAATTCCGGCAACCACCACAACTACCAGCCTTATCGATTCTGTAATCTCTGCAAATGATAAAGGAAAAATAAAGATCAGAAAGATAGATGATAATACTGCTCAAAATGTAGAAATATTTATACATCTTGCACCAGGAGTATCTCCTGATACTACAATTGACGCTCTTTATGCTTTTACTGATTGTGAAGTGTCAATCTCTCCTAACAGTTGTATCATTGAAGATGGTGTCCCGAAATTTCTTGATGTTAGGGAGATACTTAAGATGTCGACACATAGAACGTTATCCCTTTTGAAACAAGAGTTGGAAATTAAAAGGGCTGAGTTATATGAACAACTTCATTTTTATTCACTTGAGAAAATTTTTATTGAGGAAAGAATATATCGTAAGATAGAAAAATGCGAAACATGGGAGTCAGTTCTTAAGGCAATAGATACCGGATTAAAACCTTTTAAAAAGAATCTGCCCGGAAAAGTTACTCAGCAGGATATAATTCGCCTTACTGAAATTAAAATTAAGAGGATATCACGTTATGATTCCTTTAAAGCGGATAAAATGATCAAAGATGTTGAGGAGGAAATAAAGAGAATTGATCATGACCTTGATAATCTTATCGATTATGCAATAGCATATTTTAAAGCAATAAAACGTAAATTTGGAAAAGGGAGGGAAAGAAAGACAGAGATCAGGAATTTTGATACTATACAGGCTTCAATGGTTGCTGTTGCCAACCAGAAGTTATATGTAAATTATGAAGAAGGGTTCGCAGGAACATCACTTAAAAAAGATGAATATGTATGCGACTGCTCAGATATTGATGATATTATAGTTTTTCGTTCTGATGGATCTTTTAACGTTGTTAAAGTCACTGAAAAATTCTTTGTCGGTAAAGGAGTGATCCATATTGATGTCTTTAAAAAGAACGACGAAAGAACAATTTATAATCTTATCTATCAGGATGGGATGCGCGGGAAGTCAATGATTAAAAGATGTGCTGTAAAAGGTGTTACCAGAGATAAAGATTACTATCTAACAAAAGGCACTAAAGGCTCAAAGCTGCTGTATTTTACAGCTAACCCTAACGGTGAAGCAGAAGTCGTGAAAGTTTACCTCCGGCCTAAACCAAAACTAAGGATCCTAAATTTTGATTTTGATTTTAGTACACTTGCAATCAAAGGACGAGGTGCAAACGGTAATATTCTTTCCCGCCATTCAGTAAGAAAAGTTATTAAAAAAGAGGAAGGTGTATCTACTCTTGGAGCCAGAGGAATTTGGTTTGATGATACTATTAAACGCCTGAACAGTGAAGAACGTGGCCAGTTCCTGGGTGACTTTAAAGGTGATGATAAAATTCTTACAATTATGCAATCAGGATATTGTAAGCTGGTTAATTATACTCTGTCAACTCATTTTGATGAAAATATGATCCTGATTAAAAAATATGATCCTGAAGAAATAATAACAGCAATATATTTTGATAATACTATAGGGAAATATTATGCAAAACGTTTTTTGGTGGATAATACTGAGAAAAAACAGTCGTTTATTGCAGAGGATAATGAAACCAGATTGATTCACCTGCTCCCTGAGAAAGCTCCGAGAATCGAGATCACCCTTGAGAAAAAAAATAAGGAAAAAGTAAAGGAAATTGTCGAATTGAAAAATTTCATTACTGTTAAGGGTTATAAAGCTAAAGGTAAGAGATTACACAATGGCGAAATTAAAAAAATTAAATTGCTGGAAACAGAGAGCACAGCTAAAAACAATAATACTGAGATTATCCCGGGGGTAGAAGGCAGCCCATCCGGTGTGTCCTTAAAAGAAAATGTTGATATTACTAAACTTTAGAAATAAGATAAAAGCACAGTTACTAAACAGGGGGAAAAAGAAGCTTCTTATGAGGAAAAAGTCAAAAAAAAGGAAGAAATAGTAGATGATAGAAAGAATAAGCACAGAGTTGATGT
>JAIOTT010000310.1 GCA_021106655.1 Bacteroidales bacterium | reverse complement strand
TGCAGTAGCTCCCTGGGCTAAAGGGATTAAGGCACCTCCGAGAATAGCCATAACAAGTAAAGATGATCCCTGGGAAGTATATTCTTTCAGGTCTTTAATAGCCAGGGTAAAAATATTTGACCACATAATTGAATTGAAAAGACCTATTCCTATTAAACTCCAAAATGCGATATGCCCATTTGTGCTTAATACTACAGTGAGTAGTGCAATAATAATTAATGCAAAAACAAAAAGAGTTGTATGTGCTTTTGATCTCCCTAAAATAAATCCAATAAGATTTATCGCAATAAATATTAAAAATGGAAGAACCATATCAACTGACAAAGTATTTTCGAAACTCGCAAAAAACCATATAATTAAAAATGTAAAAAGAGAAACAAACAACATTATTATCGGCTTAGGGAGATACTTAATTTTAGAGTCACTTAATGAAATGGCCCCCAGGAAACGGCCTATCATAGCTCCACCCCAGTAAAATGCTAGATATAATTTAGCCTTGTTTTCTCCTATTCCTGCTATCTCCGGCAATTTGAAAAAATTTATCATTAAACTACCTATACTAACTTCCGCACCAACATAAAAGAAAATAGCAATCATTCCAAAAACCAGGTTTTTGTGTTTTAATGCACCTGCATCTTTTTTGATTTTTTCATTGTCGACAAATTTTGGAAGCTTGGTGCCAAGGACAATAAAAAATAGAAGTATTAACACGCCGGCAAATAATAGATATGGCAATTGAATCCCCATAGCTGACATAATTCCTCCATCATCAGTATAAATTATTTTTCCGGCCGAGTCGAGTAATGCTTTCCCTTTAGTGCCAAAAAAACTAAATATAAGCCAGCCACCAAAAATGGGGGCCACGGTAGTGCCGAGAGAATTAAATGCCTGTGCCAGGTTTAACCGGGAGGAAGCGGTTCTCTGAGGACCTAGTATTGCAACATAAGGATTAGCTGATATTTGCAATAAGGTAAATCCCAGGCCAAGTACAAATAAAGCTATTAAAAAGAGAGGGAAAATCCTTAAGGCTGCAGCAGGATAAAACATTAATGAGGCAGCAGTAGATATAAGTAGCCCGATAAGAATTCCTTTCTTATACCCTATTCTGGAGATAGGATCCCCATATTTGGTCGATATAATAAAGTATACCAGTGAACCTATAAAGTAAGCACCAAAAAATGCAAACTGTATGAACATCACCTCAAAATAATTAAGTTCAAATATCTTTTTCAGATATGGGATAAGGATATCATTTAATACTGTTAAAAATCCCCATATGAAGAATAATAGTGTCAGTACAGTTAAGGCAATAGTATATCTTTTTTGTGGGTTAAATTCCATTATTTGTATAAGTTTAGAATTATTGTAACCATTTATGATAGATAGCATCGTATGTGCCATCGAGTTTTATTTCATCAAGTTTTTCCTGCCATTGGCTTACAATTGATGAGGATGTATTCTTTGAAAAAGCGATGTAATAATCAGATGCCATGAGGGCAAATTCCGGCACAACCTGACTGTACTGATACCCGAGTCCTTCAAGAAGATCGGGGAAAGTGATCTCTGAACAAACAAATGCATCGACATCACCATTCATGAGCATTTCCGTTACAACAAGAGGATCCCCGTCAGATACCAGGTTTGTAAATCCCAGCTGTTGAAGGTACTGATCCGAATACCAGGAACTCACAGTTCCCACAGCAGAGAGATTCTTTGCGTCGTCTATTGAATTTATTACGATTCCTGATCCTGCCTTAGTAAAAAAATAGGTAGTATTTGTTCCGAGCGGACCTACCCATTGAAACAATGTGTCGCGAATTTCAGTCCGGTCCATTGTGAAAAGGGAGAAATTAGGATTAGTAAGTGCCATCTCATACCCAATATTCCATTGTGATAAGGTGATATCAAAAAATTCTTTATTACGCTTCATTATCTCAAATACTATATCGGATCCAAAGCCTGTAATATCGCCGTAACTATCCATGAAAGTGAGAGGTGGGTAATGTTCAGTGTATATTTGTAAAGTTCCCGGGAAATTCGGTGTGTCCATAAATTCCTCGTGCAATGACTCTAATCTTCCATCACTTTTCATGCGGTCAATCTCTTTTTGAAAATCTGCGATAACATAATCAGGAACATTTTTGTTAAAGGCAAAATATAACATATCTGTAAGTATCTTGAGCTCTGCATTTACCAAATAGTAAGACATGGCAATCTCTTTAAGAGCTGCCTCTGCTGCTATCCTATCGGAAGGTACCAGATCGATGTCGCCATTCAATAACTGATCAAAGGCATCGATGTTGTTTTGTATATATACAAGATTAGTAAATCCTTCCTCAATGAGATACTGGGTGATAGAATGATCTTTTATTACTCCAATACGATTGACTTGCTTGGCATCTTCAAGTGAATTTAACTGTATCTGGTTTTGAGCAGAAGAGTAAAAGAACCAATCAAGTGAAGTGATCGGACCAGCCCATTTGAAAAGGTCCTTTCTGGTTGAGTTCAGGACAGCCGAAAAGAGTACTGCATTGTCGTGTTGTAAAGCTAGGTTATAAGCCTCTTCCCATGGCAATACATTTACTTCAAATGGGATGTTGTAGCGATTGCATATCGATTTTAGTATTTCAGGACCAAGGCCGGTCAGATTACCATTCTCAACATAGTTTAATGGTTTATATTGCTCGGTCAGGAACCGGAATTGGTATGGGTAAGAATCATCAGGTTTGTCTTTTTTGCATTTCACAAACAGTAACATGATTACCGAAACCAGTATAAATAGTTTTGTTTTCATAATTAATGGTTTAGAACAAGAGTGTAAATATAGATTATTTTAAGATAATAAGAAAGAGGGACGACATCCCTTTCTTTACCAGGGATGACGCCCCTGTTATCGCTTCGCTCGAGGGATCCAGGTGGGGAATAAAAAAACGGAAGCCATTATATCTGACTTCAGTTGTCCTTTACCGTGGGCCCACCTGGACCATATTATATTCTTATATAACAGATAATCAGGCTAATAAAAATTCATAAATTAAAAATATCTAAAAAATACACCCATTTTTTATTTACACTATTAATTTTTAATAAAACAGATAGAATTTATATAAAAAAACCACCTTTATCAAAACTGAGTAATAATCTGAAATTGCTTGAAAGAGATACAAGAGCGAAGATTATAGAATTTATCAAAATAGTTACCTCTACATTACGCTATTTTAATATTTTATTGATGTTTCCAAGAAAGAGGTATGATGAAAATTGAATGAAATTGTAGAGGTTTATTGTAGTATCTTTCACGATCCTTTGACATTAAAGAAATATCAATCAAACAACGGATCTTGGTATTTTCGCATGTGGCAAAACTATGCCACTTTGCATTCTCAGACAAGACGGGGTTGGTAGAGGGGATACGAATATACTCTAAAAAGAGTAAATAAGATATGGTAATAAATACAAACTCGCTACAATGGTACAAATTATCATCCAAGATAAAAACATATCCAATAATCCAACAAAATCGTTGTTTATTACACTGACCATTATAATTACAATTCTTATTTCTTTACTTGCACTTTTGTATTCTACTGGATTAATTAAGAGATTTAAATTAGAAGTTTATGTTGATTGTTTTCTATCACCTAAAACAGGA
>JAIOTT010000394.1 GCA_021106655.1 Bacteroidales bacterium | reverse complement strand
CCGGGACATTGACGGAAATGTCATTTCTGATCAGCAGATCAGTCTTAAAATAAATCTTATTCAGGGCAGCAAGACAGGTCAGGCAGTCTATTCTGAGATACATGATCTGAAAACCAACAAATTCGGTCTTATTAATCTTGAAATGGGAATGGGAAAAAACAAAACAGGAGAAATTTCTTCCATTAACTGGGGATTGAGTAAATATTTTGTTAATATTGAAATTGATATTAAGGGAGGAAATAATTATGAAAGCATAGGAGTATCGCAACTATTATCAGTGCCTTATGCTCTATATGCTGAAACAAGTGGAGGAACTACTAAAGCTGCTGATTCCTGGACTGATGCAGGAAGTGTTACCTATTTAACTAACACAGGATATGATGTTGGTATTGGAACAAGCATCCCTGGAAAAAAATTGGTTATTTATGACAGCGATGCAACAATTAGAATTGACGATTCCGATGGTGGTGGATTTACAAATATTTCAGATATATATGGTGGAACAAACAATTTTTTGGACATTAGAAAATACACAACATCAGGTATTGCAACTATTAAAATAAGTCCTGCTCCACTAGATGGCACTAGTGGAGCCCTTTGGGAAGTTTTCCGATCTACAAATACAACAGGCGAGGTATCTATTAGAATATATAAAGGAAATGGAACAGGCACAGAGAATTGCCGAATATCAGGTAATAGAGATAGTTATTTTAACATCAACAATAGCAAGGTAGGCATTGGAACAACCATCCCTACAAAAAAATTATTTATTTATGACAGTGATGCAACAATTAGAATTGACGATTCCGATGGTGGTGGATTTACAAATATTTCGGATATATATGGTGGAGCAAACAATTTTTTGGATATTAGAAAATACGCAACATCAGGTATAGCAACCATTAAAATTAGCCCTGCTCCACTAGATGGTACTAGTGGAGCTCTATGGGAAATTTTCCGATCTACAAATACAACAGGCGAGGTATCTATTAGGATCTATAAAGGAAACGGTACAGGAACACTGAATTCCCGAATATCAGGTAATGCAGATTCCTATTTCAATGTCAATGCCGGCAACGTCGGCATTGGAACAACAAGCCCTGCCTACAAACTCGATGTTGCGGGGGATATTAACTATACAGGTGATTTAAGGGTGTCTGGAAGTAAGTTAATTTCTCTCGGACTACCATATGTAAATAACACTTTTGTCGGGCTAACAGGCAACACTACAAATGCAGCAATTGATAATACATTTTTAGGTTATGTGGCTGGAAAGTCAAATACCAATGGTGCGTACAATACTTTCCTTGGATCATTTTCCGGAACTTGCAATACATCTGGAAGCAACAATACATTTATTGGACATACTGCTGGTGCTACAAACCAAACCGGTAGCAGTAATGTTTGCTTAGGATTCTTTGCTGGTCCCTCTAGTGGTAATATTGATCATAAATTATATATTAATCACACTTCCGGAACTCCTTTGATCTACGGAGATTTTAACAACGTGGAAGTTGGTATCGCAACCACAAACCCGGGAACTAACCTAACAGTATTCGAAAGCAACACTCATCTAAATCCTGCTTTCCTGATTGAACAAGCAAGTACAGGAGATGCTGCTATGAGATTCTTATTAACTGGTGGCCAAAGTTTTTCAGTTGGTATCGATAATAGCGATAATGATAACTTCAGAATCAGTAGTGGAACCAACCTGGGTTCAAGCTCATTATATACTGAAGCCACTACCATGATGAGGATACATACAGAAAACACAAAAGATGGGATAATCGACCTCAACCACCAGAGCAGGGGAAGGGTTTATTTAAATAATCCCCCAACTATTCCTTCTGGCGTCTGGACACTAATACCATTTGACGCTATAACCTATGATGAACATTCAGAATGGATTGTTTTACCAGGTGCCGCATGGTTTACATTTATTGCAACGGAAGATGGTTATTACCAGGTTAATGCGAGAACAGAATTTGTGTGGGAAGACACTTATAGTAATCTAAAACCATGGTGCTCAATAGCTATCTATAAGAATGGATCAATGTATGCCCAGGGTAATAATTTAGATTTACAGATTTATTTTTCGGAGGAAGATGCAAATAATAATGCACCAAATGTCAGTGATGTTGTGTATCTCCAGGCCGGAGATAATCTTGAGATCTACGTGTATCAGAATATTAACTTTTCACTCGGTGGTGGTAATATGTTCCTTAAATCTGGTTCTTCACAAACATATTGTTCGATACATAAAGTTAGTTAATAGTTGAGTAGTTAAATAGTTGAGTGGTTGAGTAGGGGGAATTCATTTATACTTTGGGTGTTATTTGCTGCGCGTCATTGATTGGTTAAGTGGTTGATTAGTTGAGTAGTTAATTAGGGGAAGTTTGTGTTACATGTCATCTGCTTTGGGTCATTATTTGTTGAGTGGTTGAAATTAGAAATTGGAAATTCTGTACTCACTACTTGATACTCAAAATAGTAATTTGTCCTTCGGATGTCATTTGCTTCGCTTAATTCAAATGCGAGAATGCTTAAATGCATGAATAAATTAACAATGGAACAATTGAACCATTGAACAACTCCTCAGACTTCCGGCTCCTCTCTTCCGACTTCAGCCTTTCTGCCTTTTTACATTCTTGACCTATCTACTCAAAAAACGAATAATAATTATTTCTATGAACAATATTAAACTCACTTCCGGGATATGTTCTAAGAAACTCGTCGGGCATTTTGTACTTCTCCGGTGGATTTAGCTTAAATTCATAAGCAAATAGTTTTCCTCCGCTTTCTTCGATCAAATCTATTTCCTTTTGATCATAAGTTCTCCAGAAATATTGATTGACACTTCGATTGTTTAGTTGGTTAGCTTTCATCCGCTCAACAATGCAAAAGTTTTCCCAAAGAGATCCTACATCATTCCTGTTCTCAAAAATATTAAAATTCTGTATCAAACTGTTACGTAAACCCAGATCGTAAAAATAAAATTTCTGGCTTCTTGCAAGCTCCTTTCTTAAATTCCTGCTGAAAGAACCTAAACGGAAAATAATGAATGATCGTTCCAGTATTTCAATATAGCGTTGTATAGTTTCGACAGATACTTTTAATAATTTTGACAACTCAGTAAAAGAGACTTCATTTCCGCATTGTAAGGCAAGAGCCTTGAGGAGCCTGTTTAAAACATCAGGACGCTTCAGCGTTTCAAAGGTCAATACATCCCTGAAAAGATAATCGGATACCAGCTCTTCCAATAGTTTTATTTTCTGACTTTCAGGTCGATCTACTATATCAGGGTATAAACCAAAACGCATGAATAATTCCAGACGATCATCAAGTGTTGAAACATGATGTTTTTTACCTAGTTCCGAATAAGATAAAGGATACATAAGGAACTTAACATTTCTTCCTGTAAGGGGTTCGCTGATTTCATTCAAAAGATTAAAACTACTTGAACCAGTAGCAATAATTTGTACCTTTGGCCATGTGTCATGTATTATTTTGAGTAGTAACCCAATATCTTTTATTTTTTGGGCTTCATCAAAAACGACAAGTTTCGAATGGCCAATATAAGCCTTAATTCTTTCAATGTTTCGCGATTCCAATAATTCGTATATACGGTTAGTTTCACAATTCAGATATAAAGAATCCTGATTATCTTTCATTATCTCTTTAACAAGAGTTGTTTTTCCTACTTGCCGTGCACCATACAAGATCAATACTTTGCCTTGAAAAAGCCATGATTTAATTTGATCTTTCAAATAACGGGAGTAATAAATGGTTTCCATATTTTCATAAATTTATTAATGCAAATATAGTAAATTTATCATTCCTACCTTATAAATTTATATAAATTTGACAGGTTGACCTACTGAATTCAATAATTTAAGTATTTACGTATTGCTGAGTTGTTGAGTAGGGTGAAAGGTCATTTGCTTCGCGTTATTCAAATGCGAGAATGCTTAAATGCATGAATGTGTAAATATTTCATTTTAACAATAGAACTGTTGAACAATAGAACAATGTTCATATAGGATAGATGTCAAAAGTCTGGAACCAGGAATT
>JAIOTT010000436.1 GCA_021106655.1 Bacteroidales bacterium | reverse complement strand
TATGATGCTATTATAAATAGATTTGCATCTAATCTCAGATGGGAGGTCCATATCTGGTCTTTTCTGGATATCTGCTATGGTCAAGGGATAAACAAAATTTGCTTCCACAACATATCGACGTTCACCTGTAAACATCTCTATCTCATACCAACCACTTTGCTTACGAACAACTTTAAAAACATCTCCTTTGCTTGCCCGCGCAATAATATAGCTATCAGTACCGGTACCTGTTCTAATGTTAACAAGGGGGGTACCCATTACAATATACTCCTGACATATTGCAGACATTGAAGATATACTTAATAAGGATACTGTGAGCATTGCGATCTTAAATTTTGTTTTCATAAACACATCATTAATCAACTAACATTATATTGTAGGTAAATCTCCGTGTGCCAGGGATCTCCATTTTCTTTTTACCCTTTACGATTGTCATGGTGGTTGCCGTACCTTCAGTATTCAATTTAACAAATACACCTTCTTCATGAGCGAAATACCAGATATCCTTTCCTTCAAGAGTACCAGTAGTAGTAAGTTCAGCATCACCCTCTTTACCTGATCCTTCTATTGTTCCGTCAAAATCTGCAATAATTTTTGCGCAATTCTTACCATTAATTTCCTCAAAGCCCTGCAAGGTATTTACACTATTAATAACTATAAGAACGCTCCCTTCACCAGTTTTCTCCATTATAGTATCAAAAGCTTTCCAGCTATCACCAACTTTTATTCTGCTATCAGGTAACTTTGGAAATAAATTTTTGAATGAAGAAGCAAGGTCACGCGTTCTTCCGGGGGCAATATCAAACTTGAGTTCTGCAGCTTCAGAGGCATCAACATTAGTTCCTTTGCTAGATAATTTCATATTAAAATCCTTTCCAATAACTGAACTCATATCTGCATCAATTTCTTTCCCCATGTATTTCAGCTCCGAAGTCATTGCATCAATGTTTACTGATAAGTTATACAGTTTGTCAGCATAGCCACTTGAATTAATTGTGAAGTCAATATCCATTTTGGAATTCACATCGATCTTTTTTTCCTTCACTTCAGCTGATTCAATTGCATCAACAACATAACTATACTTGAGGACAGAGCTAGCAGGCATCTGGTATTCGAACATAATACCTCTTTTTCCTGATTTAGAAACAGCTTTATTTGCTCCACATCCTGACATCATTGCTATCATTAGCATTATCAAACAAACGCTAATTTCATTTTTAAGAACAATTTGATTTTTCATTTTCCTGTATTTTGTGATTGATTAATTAAATAATTGACCATGTTAAGAATTTTCTGTTCTCAAAGATTTATTCTGATTTAGACTTCCTTATTAATTTGAGTTCATTCTCTATCTTCTCTAAATGATCCTTCAAGTCCTCATATCGTTTTTTTGATACTATATTAAGGATAATAAGCTGAAAAAATACTGGGACAAGAATAATCAGAATTACTATAATACCTATTCCTACATTTGACATAAACCCTCCTTTAAATTTAATTATTTGTTTATCATTTATCGACAGCTAATGTCCGTAGCTATTTATTAAAATAAAAATGTAATATACAAGCATGTTGTTCAAATAGATATAACAGGTAGTTTGATCTGTAAACCGTATTTGCAGACTGTAAATATCATTTTGTATATTATTCAGGTAGTTTGGTCTATTTAGGCAAGATTCATTAGAACTTTTGATTTTTTTTAACGTAATTTGTAAAGCAATCTATAAATTATGCAATTCAAAACAATCAATTTTAATTATAAGAAAAGCAGGGCATTATCCCACATCTTATTCTGGACAATATACATTGTCTTTTTCTTCTTCCAGTTTGCTATCTTTGGTAAAAAAGAATTGCATTGGGGCATTCTGGGAAGTTTATTTGTTACAGTCTGGGTTGATATTGCTGCCACATATTTTACTGTTTATTACCTACTACCGAATTACTTGTTCAGGAAAAAATATGTACTCTTTGCTTTTTATCTTCTTTTATCTGCGACAGCTGCTATTTTGGTTCAGCGCTTATTATTGATCTATATATCATACCCTATATTTTATCCAGAATATACTAAGAAAATGTTGTTCTGGGATATTAATCCCCTATATACACTGGTTAATATCTATACAGTTGTAGGAATATTTGCTGCTATAAAACTTACAAAATTCTGGTTCCAGAATCAGCAGGTAAAAAAAGAACTTGAAAACAAAAACAAAACCAGTGAACTAGCATTACTTCGTTCTCAACTCAACCCACATTTTCTTTTCAATACTCTTAATAATATTGACTCGCTAATAATGACTAACCAGGAAAAAGCATCCGATGCCATTATTAAGCTATCAGATATTATGCGCTTTATGCTATACGATGCAAGCACTGATACAGTTCCACTTACAAAAGAGATCAATTACCTTAAAAGTTATATCTCACTGCAACAAATGCGATTAAAAAATCCGAATTTTGTAAGCTTCAGGCTTGAAGGCAATTGTGAGGGAAAAGCTATAGCGCCTATACTTTTCATTCCCTTTGTGGAAAATGCTTTCAAGCATGGGCAAAAAAATGTAAAAGCCCCGGGAATCAAAATAATTTTGACCTGTCAGACTAAATCTATTAACTTTGAAATAATTAATAATTATAACGAAACAAAACCACATAACATAGATAAAACACCGGGAATAGGCCTTGCAAACACCAAACGGCGCCTTGAATTGCTTTATCCCGAAAGACATAAGCTTGAAATTACTAAAGAGGGTTCTTACTACATTTCACGTTTATCAATTAATTATCCCTGATCATGAAGATCAACTGCATAGCCATAGACGATGAGCCTCTTGCCCTTGACAAGATTAAGGAATACATAAAACGTATAGGATATCTTAACCTTCTTTCTGTATTTGACAATGCTATTGATGCAATGGAATATATGAAGGACAATAAAGTTGAACTTATCTTCCTTGACATACAGATGGAAGAGCTTACAGGTATTCAGATGCTTGAAACCATGCAAAACAAGCCCAAGATCGTACTTACAACAGCCTATGATGAATATGCATTAAAAGGTTATGAGCTTGATGTTTGTGATTACCTGCTCAAACCTATATCCTTCAAACGTTTTCTGCATGCCTGCGAAAAAGTTTATAATGCTATCCATCCTGAATTACAGCCCGACAATGCTCAGGTTGAGCTGAAACACAATGAGTCAGCGAAAGATTATTTTTTTGTAAAAAATGGAAACATCACCCAGAAAATAGATTTCGGGGATATCCTTTTTGTTGAAGGGATGAAAGACTATTTACGTATATGGACAAAAAACGAAAAGGTGATGACCCTTCTCAGTTTCAAAAAGCTTGAAGATGCTCTACCCTCTTCTGAATTTATTCGTATTCATAAATCCTACCTTATCTCATTGGATAAAATCGATAGTATTGAAAAAATGCACGTGAAGATATCCGGTGAAAGCCTCCCGATTGGTGAAAGTTATAAACGACAGTTTTTTGATTCCATTAAAGGGAAAAAGTTAAATTAATCCTTTGAGCAACTTTATGTCTTCTTTGTGCAACTTTGAGGTATAGCTATTTCACAGAGTAGCATGGAGAAGACATAAAGTACCACAAAGAAAATATTGCTATTTACTTGATTTACGATAAAAACGACAAAAACCCGTACACCCACATTCCTCACCATTTGGATTTCTTGCCATGCACACATACCTCCCATGCAATATCAGCCAATGGTGGGCAATATTGATCTTATCTTCAGGAATATACTTTACAAGCTGCTTGTCTGTATCGAGAGGATTTTTTGAATTCGTTGTTAAACCTATTCTGGCAGCAACGCGAAAAACATGAGTATCAACAGCCATTGCAGGTACGTTAAATACGACAGAGGCAATAACATTAGCAGTCTTACGGCCAACACCTGGGAGTTTTTGTAAACTCTCCACATCCGAGGGCACCTTACCATTAAAAGTATCTTCCAGAACTGAAGCCATCCCTATCAGGTGTTTCGCTTTATTATTAGGGTAAGAGCAGCTTTTTATCAATTCAAACACAACTTCTTGTTTTGCAATTGCTAGTTCCTTTGATCCGGGAAAACTCTTAAAAAAAGCAGGAGTAAGAATATTAACACGCTTATCAGTACATTGCGCTGATAGTATAGTGGCAACGAGCATTTCATATGGTGTACCATAATTGAGCTCTGTTTCTGCAACAGGGCGATGCTCTGAGAAATATTCAATGAAGAGTTTGAAGCGTTCTTTTTTAATCATGACTTTATAGTTTCGGGTTACGAGTTCCGTGTTATAACCCTGAAACTGAAACCGGGAATGCAAATGTAAATAAATATTTCCTGCCACTAAAGCACAATAACACAAAACTCCACTAAATATTATGCTTCACCTTTTGTGGGATTTAGTGCATTAGTGTTTTTGTGGCAAAAAGATAATTCGAATAAATAATCTTCCTATTATTCCATTATTCCAATATTCCATTATTCCAATTCCATTAAGAATATTTTCTAAATTTGCATACACCAAACTTAGCACAGAAATTATATCATTAAAAGACAAAATCTATGTTTTTTCTAAAAGAATCCGAAATTAAGCACTTATATAGTATTAAAGATGCAACTGATAATGGAATTATTTTTGATGAGATATTGAAAGTATGTGAACACGTAAAACCTCAACTTGCTGACAAAGGTTTTGCATACACTTATGCAGCATGCCTGCTGGCTTCAAAAGACAGAATCGATGAATCTTTAAAGATGTTTTCATTAAACAAAGAAGATACATTTTGTTCAATAATGACTGACTATCTCAAAGATGTCGGGGCATTTGTTATGCCGGGAAAAGTGTTTGAAAGCGCTGCACCTTATGATATTTATATTCAGACAGAGCTTTATAAAAAACATCAGGCCGGAACTGTGAAGAATATATTAAATTTTGCTAAGAAGAATAATCATCCACAACAATCAGACACACCGGTTACTATCATGGACATTGGGCCGGGGAACGGTGTACTTACTGCACAATTTGTTAACAAGATTGTTAAATTATACAAGCTCAAATCAATAAGGATTATTTTTATTGATCCTTTCGAAGATATGCTAAAGACAGCAAGTGAGAACTGTAAAAAGAATATTGATATTGAATGTAAAACAATTAGCATTTGCTGTAAAATACAAGAAATCACTAATGAACAGATTGAGATTATCAAGAAAAGCACTCCCATTTGGTTTATTAATGCAGCAATTTCAGTCCACCACATGCCAAAGGAAGAGAAAATACCGATGTTAAAATTGATGAAGGAGCTCTCTCCAAATTTCATCCTGACCGAAGTTAACTGGAATCATGACCTCCCAGAAAAAGATTCACCTGAACTGATTTATTCAGTAGCTAATAGTTATGGGACTTTCAGTAAGGGAATTTTAGAGCTGTCGGTTTCTGAAGAAGATCGAAAACTATGCCTTTACCACTTTCCTATTGCTGAAGCCATCAACATCATCAAACAAGAACGTCCTGCACGGATTGATTATCATACTACTATTGAAGAATGGCAAAACATTGGCCATGAAGCTGGATATGAGGTTAGTGATCCAATTACAACATTCCCTTGCAAAGGGAAGCCTTTTGTGTTTGTGATGGAGTTTAATTCAGGTATAAGGTAGTAGGTTTAAGGTATAAGGAATCTATGTTTGATTGCTACATT
>JAIOTT010000036.1 GCA_021106655.1 Bacteroidales bacterium | reverse complement strand
TGCAGGAGGCCTTCAGGAATGGCCTGGATATTCATACTGCTACAGCAGCAAAAGTCTACAAAGTTAAATTAGATGAAGTGAGTTCAGATATGAGAAGAAACGCCAAAACAGTTAATTTTGGAATAGTATATGGTATTTCAGCATTTGGATTATCGGAAAGATTAAATATCCCACGCAGAGGTGCAGCTGAGCTGATCGAACAATACTTCAAAGAATACCCGGGAGTTAAAGAATATATGAACGCAAACATTCAATATGCACGTGAAAACGGCTTTGTTGAGACAATTATGGGACGAAGAAGATATCTTAAAGACATAAATTCAAATAATTCGGTGGTAAGAGGTTATGCAGAACGAAATGCTATCAATGCTCCCATTCAAGGCTCATCAGCCGATATCATAAAAATTGCAATGATAGAAATTTTTAAGGAGTTTTGCGAAAGACAACTTATTTCAAAAATGATACTTCAGGTACATGATGAGCTTGTTTTCGATGTTCTTAAAAAAGAACTCCCGGAGGTAAAAACTATCGTTCAAAATAAAATGATCAACAGTTATAAGATGAGTATCCCTCTTGAAATAGATATGAATACAGGAAATAATTGGCTTGAAGCACATTAGGAAAGTCTGCAGTAAGCAGTTTTCAGTCACCAGTAGGCAGTAATTGAAGACTGGCGACTGGACATTCCACCAAAGATGGTTTTAATTCAAATTTGTTAGTATTTTTTTTAAAGCTGAAAAAAAAATTGTATATTTGGCTCAACGGAAAAGGGAGATATTTTTAAAACCATATATTCACATCTAAGATTCAATAAGTATGAAAAAATCAATTATTCTGATTGCACTTATTTTCTTATGTTTAAGTGTATTCTCACAATCAAAAGGACCAAAAATTTCTGCTAAACAATTAAACCAGATTAGCAGAAATGCCCAGGAGATACAAAAGATCAATGAAGTTATAACTTCATTCAATGATGTTACGGCCTCACTAAATAAGAAGCTCAGTAACATAAATACAGGTGGATCAACGGGCACAACTGATATGCAATCTGCAAATCTGGATACTGTATTTCAAATTCTGGAAGCTACAAATCAAAAAATGTCCGTAATCGCCGACTCGCTTTCTACAATTTATTTTACGATGGTATCGAATATTGAAGATACAAACAAGAAGTTTGACAATATTAAATCCGACTCCAAACAGAACTTGCTTTATCCCGCTGCAGCCCTTGCCTTAGTATCTCTGATAGGGCTTATTCTTTTTATAATCCTCTTTATCAGGATGGGCCGTCATAACAAGAAAAACAAATTACAATTTACAGAAATTAAAGCTAACACTGATGAAGAATTAAAAGGGATGATAAAATCCCTTGAAGAGGAGTTAGCTAAAACCAAACAATCACTTGAGGCTCGCATCAGGGTCACTGACAATACGCTTAGCAGAAGAATGAGAGAGAGCTCTGCCGCCTTTGAAAAACAGATCGCCGATTTAAAATAATCGAATGATCGTTATCGACAACACTATAATTTCTGATAATCTTTTAAATATCCGATTTATGTGTGATCTCTCAAAATGTAAGGGGGCTTGCTGTGTGGAAGGTGATGCCGGAGCCCCTTTGGAGGAAGAGGAGATTTCTATTATTGAAGATATTCAGGATGATATTAAGCCTTACATGAGTGAAAAAGGGCTTGAGGTAATTGAAAAGACTGGTGTTTTTGATTATGATTCAGACGGAAACCTTGTTACTCCTCTTATTAATAATTGTGAATGTGCCTTTGTGGTATTTGAATCCGGTATTGCTATGTGTGCAATTGAAAACGCTTTTTTAGATGGTCTGATAAAATTTCAGAAACCTATTTCATGTCATCTCTACCCGGTTAGGATCACAAAGCATGAAACTTATGAAGCTGTAAATTATCATAAATGGCAGGTTTGCTCTAAAGCTTTGGAATGTGGGAGTGAACAGAATGTACCTTTATACGAATTTCTTAAAGAGCCCTTGATCAGGAAATATGGGGAAAGCTGGTTTGATAAGTTAAAAAAAGATATAAGAAAATAAATAGCCTAAAGTTAAACAGATTTTATCCTTTAAGTGCTTCAGCTCCACCAACTATCTCAAGGATTTCGTTTGTGATAGAAGCCTGACGTGCTTTATTATAGGAAAGTTTTAACTCCTTTAATATCTCAGCAGCATTATCAGATGCCTGATGCATAGCTGTCATCCTTGCTCCGTGCTCAGAGGCTGATGAATCTGTTAATGCTTTATAGATCTGCACATTTAAGATTTTCGGAATAAGTTCATCCAGAATTTGTTCTTTACCGGGTTCAAACAGATAGTTGACCTGAGTTTTTACTAATTCTTCCTTAGATTCTTTATATGAACTAACAGGGAGGAATTCTTCAACAGTAATGATCTGCACTGCAGCATTTTTAAACTGGTTATATATTATCTCGATCTTATCATATTTTTTCTTTATAAAAAGGTCCATTATAATATTTGCCAGCGGAACTGTATTTTCAAAAGTTAGCTTATCAAAGAGATGATCATAATTATCGATTACATTAAAGTTGTTTGCAGAGAAAAAATCAGATACTTTTTTACCAATACACAAAATGTCGAGATTACCTTCTTTAAATTGGTCTGCGTAATTTGCTTGAATATGCTTAGTTGTTTGTTTAATAATATTTGAATTAAAAGCACCACATAAGCCCCTGTTTGAAGAAACCGGTATTAAGAGTACATTTTTAATTTCTCTCTGCTGGAAATAAACATTTTCATTTGAATCTTCAACATTACTGCTAATGTCATGAAGTATTTCTTCCATTTTAGCAGCATAAGGACGTAACTTCAATATGGCCATCTGAGCGCGCCTCAATTTTGAAGCTGCTACCATTTTCATAGCACTGGTGATCTGCTGTGTTGAGCTAACAGATTCAATTCTTGTACGTACTTCTTTTAAACTAGCCATTTTATCTAAATTACTCTTCGTACTTTCTTCCTATGTCAACTGCTGTTTCCTCCATAACCTTAATAGCTTTATCAGTAAGTTTACCTTCCTTAAGAGAACTAAGGATGTCACTATGGTTAATTTCAAGGAAGTTCAGGTATTCAATCTCAAAATCAGAAATTCTTCTCACGGGGATTTTTTGCAGTAATCCCTTTGTACCACAATAGATGATTGCAATTTGTTTTTCAACGGGCATAGGAGTGTATTGAGCTTGTTTAAGCACTTCCACATTTCGCCGTCCTTTACCCAAAATTGCCATAGTTACCGCATCCAGATCAGATCCGAACTTGGAAAAAGCCTCAATTTCACGAAATTGTGCCTGGTCAAGTTTCAATGTCCCTGCAACTTTCTTCATGGATTTTATCTGTGCATTACCTCCAACCCTTGAAACAGATATTCCAACGTTAATAGCAGGACGTATTCCTGCATTAAAGAGGTTTGATTCAAGAAATATTTGTCCGTCAGTAATTGAGATCACATTAGTAGGGATATATGCAGATACGTCACCTGCCTGTGTTTCAATAATAGGAAGAGCTGTGAGTGAGCCTCCGCCTTTAACCATATGTTTAATTGAATCAGGTAAATCATTCATTTGGCTTGCAATTTTATCAGAGGAGATTATCTTTGCTGCTCTTTCCAACAATCTTGAGTGGAGATAAAAAACATCACCAGGGTACGCTTCACGACCCGGTGGTCTTCGCAGGAGCAAAGAAACTTCTCTGTATGCAACAGCTTGTTTAGAGAGATCATCAAAGATCACCAGGGCATGTTTACCTGTATCACGAAAAAACTCTCCAATTGCGGCACCTGTAAAGGGTGCATAAAATTGCATAGCAGCAGGATCAGAAGCAGTGGCCGAAACAATTACAGTGTAAGGTAAAGCGCCATTATTTTCCAGTATTTGAACTATATTAGCAATTGTTGATCCTTTTTGTCCAATCCCAACATAGATACAATAAACCGGATCCCCGTCATCAAAGAAATTTTTCTGATTAATGATGGTATCAATAGCAATTGCAGTCTTGCCTGTCTGACGGTCACCGATAATCAGCTCACGCTGACCTCGTCCGATAGGGATCATAGCATCAATTGACTTAATACCCGTCTGAAGAGGTTCGTTAACCGGCTGACGATAAATAACACCGGGAGCTTTACGTTCCAGAGCCATTTCGAACAATTCCCCTTTAACATCTCCTTTACCATCAATAGGCTCGCCAACAGTATTGATAACACGTCCTAATAATCCTTCTCCCACATTTATTGAAGCTATCTTTCGTGTACGTTTGGCAATATCTCCTTCCTTAATTTCAGTAGATTCACCTAATAACACCACACCAACATTATCTTCTTCAAGATTTAACACCAAACCTTTCACGCCTGCTTTTTCAAAATCGATCAGCTCCCCGGCCTGTGCGTTAGTCAAACCATATACACGTGCGATTCCATCACCAACCTGAAGTACACTGCCCGTCTCTTCAAGCTCAGTTTTATCACTGAACCCTGACAATTGCTGACGCAATATTGCTGATACTTCAGCGGGTTTAATTCCAGCCATATTTATTCTGTTTAATAAATTTCAAAATTAATATCCTTTAATATATAAATTCCCTGCAAAATCTTTCTTAAGCCGCTGTATCTGCTTTCTGATACTTGCATCATATTCGAGATTATCATATTTAAAAACAAAGCCCCCTATCAGGCTTTCATCCAATTCTTCAATTAATTCTATATTAGCATTTGTTTGCTTTTCCAATAAACTAATGAGCTGGTCCTTGATTGTGTCATCAATTTTAACAACCGTTTGCAAAGTTGTTGTAATTATTCCTTTATGCTGTTTATATAGTATGGTATATTGTTCTGCAATAAGATCAATGAAATTTTCCCGCCCTGCCTTAGTAATAATATCAAGGAAAAGCATGGACATTTTTTGTAGATGTTTGTTGAATATCTCATGGATTATTGCCAGTTTTTTGTCTGTACGGACCACAGGATTAGCTAACAATAAAATAAAATCCTTATTTGCTTTGCAAACATCATGAACCAGTGTCATATCTTCAATGACCTGCTCAATATTCTCTTTTTCAATTGAGAGATCAAAAAGTGCTTTTGCATATCTGAATGCTATACGCGTTTCTTTCATGTGTTAGGTATAAGGTAGATAGATGTTTTTTTATGCGTGTTTTTGTCTATTCATTAATTAAAATTCACCTCACCTATCAATCTCTTGATCAGCTCTTTTTGTTTTTCTGTTCCTGATAGTTCCTCTTTCAGAATTTTTTCTGCTATTTCAATTGACAAACTTCCCAGTTGATTTTTTAACTCAGTAATAGCTGCCATTTTTTCAAACTGTATACTCTCTTTAGCTAATTCAACAATTTTCTCAGCTTCTTCTTTAGCTTTGATTTTTGCCTCTTCGATAATATTCTCTTTAATCTTTCTTGCATCTTTCAGGAGGCTGTCTCTTTCTTCTTTTGCTTCTTTCAAAAGCTCCTCATTACTGAACTTCAATTGTTCCATTTCCTGTTTAGCTGTTTTTGCGGCATTCAGGGCTTCATCAATTGATGTTTCTCTTTCATTAAGAGCTTTCATTATAGGTTTCCATGCATATTTGGCTAATATCCAAAGTAAAATTCCAAAGGATATAGTCATCCAAAATATTGGGCCAATACCTGGGCTAACAAGTTCCATATCGTAAAATATTTATAATTATAATTCAAAAAAATCTTTACATCCTGACCAACCGTCAGGATGTAAAGGATGGATGTTGATTGCTACATGACAACTAATAGCAAACAAATAACAATTGCAAAGAATGCAACTCCTTCAATAAGAGCAGCGGCAACGATCATATTTGAACGAATGTCACCGACAGCTTCCGGCTGACGGGCAATTGATTCAACAGCACCGCGGCCAATCTGTCCGATACCAATACCTGCTCCAATCGCTGCAATCCCTGCACCAAGTCCGGCACCCATTTTTGCAAGTGGAGCCAGATCGGTTAATGCTTCTAATAAAATTAATAATAAAGACATAGTTTAAAATTTATGTTAATAAAAAAGCAATTTAAAATATATTCGGTTTTTGTTGATGTTTCATTGTTAGTTCTATAAGCTATTAAAGCTCAAAATTCTAATTCCTAAATCCTAATGATGTTCTTCAGTTGCCATCCCAAAATAAAGTGCTGATAAAAGTGTAAATACATAAGCCTGTATAAAAGCAACCAGCAGTTCAAGTAAGCCCATAAATACAGAGAAAGCAACAGATACTACAGAGACACCATATCCCAATGCAGGGCTTATACTGCTAAAAATAAATATCAGGCTAATAAAACCCAGAATAACGATATGACCTGCTGTGATGTTTGCAAAGAGTCGGATCATCAATACAAAGGGTTTTGTAAAAACTCCCATAACTTCAACAACCGGCATGAGAGGTACAGGGAATTTTAGCCACCAAGGTACACCGGGTGTATTAAATATATGCTTCCAGTAATTCTTGTTTGCGTTAAAAATTGTTATCGCAAAAGTGAAAAGCGCCAGCACAAGTGTAACACCAATATTACCCGTAAGGTTCACCCCTCCCGGGAAAAAAGGTACCAGTCCAAATAAATTATTAAAAAAGATAAAGAAAAAGATCGTTAACAGATAAGGTAAATATTTCTCGTATTTTTTTCCTCCTATTGAAGTTTTGGCAATATCGTCCCTGATAAAAATAATGAGTGGTTCAAGAAACGACTGCAGCCCTTTCGGAGCTTTTCCCTTTCTCCTCTTATACGAATTAGCAACAGAAATAAATATCCATGAAAGCAATATCACACTTATAAACATAGCCAGGACATTTTTGGTAATCGACAGGTCTATTGGTATAGAAGCTTCATCTCCCTCTACAAGAATTCTTTCTCCTTCTAAAATCTCCCTTTCAAGAGTTTTTATGATCATTCCCTTATTTTCACCTTCTGTCTCAATTTTAAAGCCCTTATGCGTACCATGCCCATGCTCTAATTTGCTCGACCAAAAAGTAACTATCTCCCCCTCATGATATAAAATAACTGGTAATGGAATAGAAACATGGTGTTTTTCTCTTTCTGAGTCAGTATAAGTAAGAATATGCCATTCATGTGCATCAATTACATGTTCAAGTATCATTTTCCCGGCATTAAATTCTGCTTCCTCTGTATGCTCAAGTATATCATGAATCTTTTCTTCTCTTGTTTCTTTAGTGTCATCAGAAAGCATAGAAGCTTCTGCATAAGAATAACTTATGTTAAGAAAAACAATCAGCAGATATATTAATAAAGTCCTTAAAATCATTACATTTCTATATTTCAGTCCTATTTTACCTTAATGCTTTAGAAATAATTTGCAAATTTAATAAATTTAATGCTATTATGTCAAATTGTATGTTAAAAAATTATCAATTTATTGAGTAAAACCCTATATTTGAAAAAATAATAATTTATAAGACATGAATTGGTTCATTTTCTGGATAGTAGTATATTTTGCGCTATTGGTCATTTTGACTCTAAAGCATGTCAAGATAGTTGATATCGAGAAATACCTGGTTAATAACAGGAACACCCGGACACTTCCACTTGTTTTCACAACCTTAGCTACATTTGTTGGAGGAGGCACATCAATCGGCCTCATGGCAATGGGATATGAATCAGGATTTGCAGCTGTTGGGATCGGTGTTGCTTATGTGATAGGATTTTTTATCTGCTCAGGCTTTGCTTCTCAGATTCATGAGACTGGTGTAAAGTTCAACATATATTCTTTTCCTCAATTTCTTAACAGGAGTTTTACCCAAAAAGAGGAAATAGGTTTTTCCCGTTTGTTTTCCTCAACAGTTAGCGGAATAAATATTTTTATCTACTTCTTTTTATTATCTGCACAGTTTGTGGGCATGGCATCTCTGTTGAAATTCGCTTTTGAAATTAATTATCAGAATGCTGCTATCATATCAGCAGTACTGGTAATTGCCTATACTGCTTTCGCAGGTATGTCAGGTGTTATTCTTACTGATATGGTGCAGTTTATTGTAATACTTATAATGATCATTTTAATTTTCATCCCTGGTATATACAAGGATACCGAGGGTTTAACTTTGTTACGAGAATTGCCTGATGAAATGTTAAATGGTACCTTTTATGGCATAGTTTTTCTTATTGCTCTACCTCTGTTTATTGCGCCAACGGTTCTTGTCAGGATGGATATCTGGCAGAGATTGCTGGCTGCCAAAAGTGGTAAGATTGCCAGGAGGGTGAGTATAATTTCAGGAATTAGTATGCTTCCATTTTATATACTTTTCCCTCTTGTAGGTATGGTCATTCGCCTGGTTTTTAAAGATGCCACTATCGAACCCAAAGACGTAACCTATATGTTCCTTGATAAGCACAGCAGTAATTTTATACTCGGTTTTGCCGTAATCGGACTACTCTCAGCACTTATGTCATCAGGTGATAGTTTCTTGAACCTGATCTCTATATCTGCAGTCAAGGACTTTTTGGGTTGGAGAACAAACCCAAAAGAAATTTCAAAAAATAAGATGCAACTACAAATCCGTCTGGTTTCTTTTGTCTTTGGATTTATTGCTCTTTTTATGGCATTGGTTTTCCCAAAGATAGTTGATTTGATGGTTGTAGGATTAGCCACAATAGTGATCTTTGTTCCCATTACACTTCTGGTTCTTATAAAAAAGAATGATATTTACAGATACAGAAAGGCAGGCGTCCTGAGTATTTTATCAGGATTTATCGTTAATCTCGGATTCTTTATCTTTGGATTGATTGAACCGGAAAAGTTTGAGTTGAAAGCTTCCTTTATCCCGGCTTTTATCGTTTCAGCTTTAATTTTAGGAATAGCTTTGATAATTAAGAAGAGAAAAAATAATTTCACATAAGAAAAAACTTAGTGAACCTTGGTGACTTTGAGCCTTTGTGGCAAAATAAAACAAGAATAGCCACCAAGCCACTAAGACTCAAAGAACCACAAAGAATAATTATTAACCCTACATTTTAAATATATTATGCAAAAATCAACTTACACCTGCCCTAAATGCGGTAACAGACAGTACGAAAGTTTCGTAATTCGCACAACAGGAAATTTCGCAACCAAGTTATTCAATATTCAGAATAAGAAATTTACAACAATTGTTTGTACGCAATGCAGGTATACTGAGCTCTATCATGCAAGTAGCAGTCAGCTTGGGAATATTCTGGACTTTTTCACAAATTAAGGGATGTCGTCCCTGGATGGTATTAATTTTAGTCATTTTTTCATACATTTGCCGGATGGCAAATAACGAAGATTTATTTAAAAAGATCATTGCCCATGCTAAGGAGTATGGCTTTGTGTTTCAGTCGAGTGAGATATACGACGGATTAAGTGCTGTTTATGATTACGGACAGTATGGTGTGGAATTAAAAAATAACATCAAAGATTATTGGTGGAAATCAATGGTTCAATACCACGAAAACATTCTTGGAATTGACTCCGCAATATTTATGCATCCTACAATCTGGAAGGCTTCCGGTCATGTTGATGCTTTCAATGATCCAATGATCGATAATAAAGATTCCAGGAAACGATACCGGGCTGATGTATTAGTTGAAGATCATATCGCAAAAATAGAGGCAAAAATTCAAAAGGAAGTTACTAAAGCAGCAAAAAGATTTGGAGATTCTTTTGATAAGGAACAATTCCTCACCACAAATCAGCGGGTTCTTGATAATAAAGAAAGGATTAACACTATAAGTAAACGCTTCTATTCCTCACTGGACAAAGATGATCTTGAAGACATCAAATTACTTATCGAAGAACTTGGTATAGTGTGCCCAGTATCCGGTTCTAAAAACTGGACTGAGGTACGGCAATTTAACCTGATGTTCGCCACAAAAATTGGTTCAGTAAGTGATGATTCAAATGAAATATATCTTCGCCCCGAAACGGCACAGGGGATTTTTGTAAATTATCTTAATGTGCAAAAGTCAGGAAGGATGAAAATTCCTTTTGGGATTGCACAAATAGGTAAAGCCTTCAGGAATGAGATCGTTGCTCGACAGTTTATTTTCCGTATGAGAGAATTTGAACAAATGGAGATGCAGTTTTTTGTAAAACCCGGAGAAGAGCTTAAATGGTTCGAATACTGGAAAGATAAAAGATTGAACTGGCATACGGCAATGGGCATTCCGGCCGACAAATACCGTTTTCATGACCATGAAAGACTTGCACACTATGCCAATGCTGCCTCAGATATAGAATTTGACTTCCCAATAGGATTCAAAGAACTTGAAGGGATACATTCGAGAACTGACTTTGACCTCAAAGCACATCAGGAGTACTCAGGAAGAAAGATACAATATTTCGACCCTGAAATAAATGAAAGCTATGTCCCATATGTTGTAGAAACTTCAATTGGCCTTGACCGTACTTTCCTTGCAGTTTTAAGTCATTCATATAATGAAGAAACACTTGAAGATGGTTCTGTAAGAGCTGTAATGAACATTCCTCCATTCCTTGCACCAATTAAAGCAGCCGTGCTTCCTCTGACAAAAAAGGATGGCTTGCCTGAAAAAGCAAGAGAAATAATGGAAGTACTAAAGTATGATTATATGTGCCAGTATGATGAAAAAGATGCAATTGGCAAACGATACAGGCGACAGGATGCAATTGGAACTCCATATTGCATAACTATTGATCATCAAACTCTTGACGACAACACTGTAACTATCAGGGAACGCGACTCTATGAAACAGGACAGAATCGCGATTGATCAAATATCGGAGGTTATCCGAAACAGACTAAAAATAGCATGAGTAGTAGGAATGACAGCAATAAAATAAATTATATCCCAAAAACTGTCTTAACAATCTTATTTTATTTGCTAACTACTAGTGTGTTCAGTCAGTGGCAACAACTTAACGGGCCTAAAGGCGGTCATGTCAGGAGTATCCTTTTTGACGGTTACACAGTATATGCAGCAACAGGTGGTGGAGTGCTGGCAAGCGACAATGATGGGAATTCATGGTCATTTCGTAACACAGATCTTAAAAGCTGTGACACAAAATCTCTTACACAATTAGGTACTTATGTTTTTGTTTCTTCAGATGAAAATGTATTCCGTTCTAACAACCATGGACTGAGCTGGGAAAATTCAGGAGTAGGACTTGACGGGAAATACGTCAAAAATCTTACTGTTTGTAATAATGTGTTGTTTGCTGCAACATACTTACGAGGAATTTTTAGTTCAGCAGATACAGGCAATACATGGACAGCTGTCAATAATGGTTTTCCTGCAAAATATGCTTATTACCTTGCAACAGATGGTTCTAATATTTTTGCCGGGACATACAAGGATGGTATGTACAGGTCCACAGATATGGGTAATAGCTGGTCATCGATTAACACTGGATTGACTGAATTAAACATCATGGCCATTATGTGTTTTGATGGAAATGTGTATGCAAGCACTTTGTCTTCGGGAGTTTTTGTTTCTTCAGACAATGGCATCACATGGATACCGTTAAGTACCAACATTCCCTCAGTTAAAGGTTTTGCTCATCTAAATGGTATCCTTTATGCTGCCTCTTCCGGAGGAGGTGTCTACACCTCGTTGGATTCAGCGCAGACGTGGTATACGATAAATTCAGGGCTGAGTGAAACCAACCTCTGGGCAATCGGCACAAGCGACTCAGTAATATATGTCGGTGTTAAAAGTGGAAATATTTACAAAAGAGTCATTACAGCAGGGTACTGGACTCTTAGCAGTAACATCGTTTTTAATGCTTGCACAGGATCACTAACAAATAGTGGTTCATCTCTGCTTGCAGGAACACACGGTTCCGGGTTTTATAAATCTGATGACGACGGTTCAAACTGGACAAGAATTAGTTCTATATGGACTGTTGAAACCCGCTCAGTTATTTCCTCTGGTGCTTTAGTGTTTGCAGGAACAGATATGTTAGGAGTTTTCAAATCTATCAACAATGGGGTTTCTTTTTCAATGGTTAATAATGGCCTAAGCAGTGCCTGGATACAGGCTTTTACTATTTGTGCAGGAAATCTTTTTGCAGGAAGTGGTGAAGAGGGTGTATTTGTTACTTCCAATGGTGGTTCAAACTGGAGTGCTGTGAACTCAGGATTAGGTAGCCTCAATATCCTATCCCTTGCATCTGACAATCAAAACGTCTTTGCCGGAACTTCAGATAGCGGCATATTTATCACTCCTGACTTGGGTGCAAACTGGTTTGCTGTAAATAATGGGTTAAACTCAAATTGCATAACTGCTATTCAATCTGTTTATGGCTACCTTTTTGCCGGAACAAAAACAGATGGAATATATGTCTCAACGGATCAGGGAGCAAACTGGATTCAGATGTCAAATGGTATTCCATCCCAGTCAAACATACGTTGTATGCATATTTACGATACCATCATTTTTTCCGGAACCGAAGTAGGAGAAATATTTGCAAGTGTTGATTATGGTAATAACTGGATTGATATTAGTAATGGGCTAAGCGGATCACCTGTATTATCGCTTTGGGCATTTGGAAACTACTTATTTGCCGGAATGAATGCGGGAGGAGTTTGGAAATTGCCATTGTCTCAGATTACCGGAATTAGTGATAAAAAAGCAAATACTAATTTTAGTATTTATCCGAATCCTTCAAGTAATGAAATTACAGTCGTAGCTGATCAAATGTATGCCAAGGGTTGGATAACTATATATAATCTTAAAGGTCAGGGATTAATAAAAAAGGAATTTGAAAATCACAGAATTAAAGTTGACATCAGCAAGCTAATGCCAGGAGCTTATCTGCTTAAATATGATGGTGGAGGCAAGATTTCTTCAACAAGGTTTATTAAAGAATAAATTCTCTAACATAATCATTTATTATTATAAGCAGTCATTGTTCGTTCAATTCCGATAGTGCCAAAGCTTTTTATCATCTGAATGGCTGTTTCCACTCTTGGTATCATCATTTTTTCTTCACTTTTGCTCCATTTCCCAAGCACATAATCTGACTGATGCCCCCTGGCAAAATCATCACCTATGCCAACACGAAGTCTTGGAAAATTATCTGTCCCAATAGATTGAATAATATTGATAAGTCCGTTATGCCCACCATCGCCACCTTTATATTTCATTCGAAGTGTTCCCGTGGGTAAAGAGATATCATCAACAACAACCAATAAATTTTGTGGTTGGATCTTTTCTTTTGTTAGCCAGTATTTAACTGCTTTCCCACTCAGGTTCATGTATGACGTAGGTTTAATAAGAACAAATGTTCTACCTTTAAACTTGATACTTGAAGTGTAAGCATGCCTCCCAATAGTAAATTTCGCGTCAAATTCATTAGCCAGGGCATCAAGAATAATAAAACCTATATTATGTCTGGTATTAGCATATTCTTCACCAATATTCCCCAGACCGGCTATTAGATATTTCAAGATTGTATATATTTTTAAAAAAAAGGGTATAAGTTGAATAGTCCAAACTTATACCCTTAAAATCAAGATTTAATATATCTTATTTGCATGGAGCTTAGTTACCTTTTTCCTCTTTACCTTTACCTTTATCTTTATCTTTACCTTTATCTTCAGATTCACCTTCAGCCGGAGCAGCACCTTCTTCGCCTTCTTCACCTTCAACAACTTCTTCTTCCTCAACTTCTTCCTCAACAATTCTTGTTACTCTAACTCCTACTACAATAGCATTCAAAGGATCAAGAAATTCGAGTTTATCAATTTTGATATCCTCAACTCTTACAGTATCACCGATATTAAATTTTGAAATATCTATGATAATATTTTCAGGAAGGTGTTCAACCAAAGCTTTTACCTTTATTTTTCTTATTTTAAAAATAAGTCTTCCACCCTGCAAAACACCTATTGCATTTCCTTCAAGGATCACAGGGAGTTTAATTATAACCGGCCTGCCTTCCAGAACCTCTAGGAAATCGACATGTAGTATTTGATCACTGACTGGGTGATACTGGACATCCTGCAATATAGCATCAATTTCTTTACCGTTAATATTTAATTTAATAATGTAAACTTCGGGTGTAAAGATCACCTTATTAAAACTTTTTTCATCAGTTGCAAAATGAATTTGTTCTTTACCACCGTAAAGGACACAGGGTATTTTACCCAGATTCCTATTCATTTTAGCATCTTTTTTCCCTACGTTCTCTCTGAGAGAACCGCTAATAGATACTGTTTTCATAATTGTTAATTGTTAATTGTTTTTATTAATTTATCTTATATCAAACTTAAATAATGAGCTTATTGATTCATAGCTCTGTACTCTGTTTATAACTTCAGCGAAGAGGTTTGCAGTACTTAGCACCTTGATCTTATCAGTTTTGCCTTTTTTAATTGGAATAGTATCGCTAACATACACTTCACAGAATGGTGAGTTTTCAATCTTTTCATATGCATCACCTGAAAATACCGGATGTGTACAAAACGCTCTAACGCTTGCAGCTCCGTTTTCCATCATCAGGTTTGCAGCTCTGGTAATAGTACCGGCAGTATCAATTATGTCATCCACTAAAATAATATCTCTGTCCTTAACATCACCAATAAGAGCCATCTCCTTTACAACATTAGCTTTAGCTCTTTGCTTATAACAAATTACAAAATCTGTATCAAGAAATTTAGCATAAGCTGCAGCTCTTCTTGTCCCTCCGGTGTCGGGTGAGGCAAAGCTAAGGTTTGGTAGATTTAAGTCTACAATATGCGGAATAAAAATTGAGGAGGCGAATAAATGATCTACAGGAACATTAAAATAGCCTTGTATTTGATCAGCATGAAGGTCAATAGTAATAATACGTTGAACACCTGCAGCCATCAACAAATTTGCAACCAGCTTACTAGCAATTGATACTCTTGGTTTGTCTTTTCTGTCCTGACGTGCAAATCCAAAATATGGTATCACAGCAATAATATTACGGGCTGAAGATCTTTTAGCGGCATCTATCAACATCAGAAGTTCGAACAGATTATCTGCCGGAGCGAAAG
>JAIOTT010000258.1 GCA_021106655.1 Bacteroidales bacterium | reverse complement strand
TATATCAGCGGTATCATTACTGATAGAGGAATCTTTCCTTCTGATAAGCTTCCAATTAATAGGATGAAAACAAAATAAATATTGTGGAAGGATCTATCTGCTAAAACCTAACGTAACTCAAGGCTACAAACAAGTAAAAAGAAGTTTATATGTTAAATTGCTAAATGGTTAAATTGTTAAAAAGAGATATTTCAAATTAAGATTTGTCGTTATTGTCAGGGTTCCTTAAAAAGAGAACAAATTACATACATATTAACAATATGGCAATATAACAATATAACAATTTTAGTATAGTAAATAAAACCGTGAAAGGTTACAAATAATAGTATTTAAAGTCAAATAAAAATAGCTGACCGATGGAACTGTCTCTTAAAGAAGAATTTTTTTTACTTGTTTATGATGATCTTAAAGGCAGACCTGTAATAAGTGGGAATAAATTCCTGTATAGCCTTGCAGGTGCTGTTCTGCTTGAATTAGCCCATAAGGAAAAAATCTCTGTTAGAGAAAAATACGTTTATGTCAATAATTATAAAACTTCTGGTGATATAGTTTTAGATCAGATAATGGAACAAATAAGAAAATCACGTAAAAATAAAAAGATAAAGTATTGGGTAAACAAGCTTGGCCGTAAAGGAAATACACTCAGGAAAGCTATTCTTGCCAAAATGGTATCTGACAGTATATACAGGAAAGAAGATTATAAAGTCATGGGGTTATTCAATTGCTCCCGTTACTATAACAGAAAACCCGGATATAAAGAGGAACTGGAAAAAAATATTCTTAGGATGGTCTTTGAGGATCATGGAATAAATGAAAAATTATTTATGCTTGTTTCACTAATTGGTACCAGTGGTTTAGTCCGAAAAATGTATACATGCCCCCTGGAACGCAGATATGCCAAGAGAAAGATCAAAGAAATGACAAAAAAGAGTGATTTTGGAAGTGCAATCAATGAAGTTATTGCCAGCACAAATGCTGCTATTATAACCGCAATTACTACTAGTGCAGCCGTAACGCCAGGTTCATAATGCGAATAAAGCTAAATAATTGGATACTGATAAACTGCATATTACAAAATGGCTACCTGTCTCAGCAAAAGAAGTTGAGCAAAGAGGCTGGGATGAACTTGATATCATAATTTTTTCAGGTGATGCATACGTTGATCATCCTTCCTTTGGTTCCGCAGTGATAGGCCGGGTTCTTGAAAAAGAAGGTTATCGTGTGGCAATAGTACCTCAACCAAACTGGAGAGATGACTTAAGAGACTTCAGAAAGTTAGGTATACCAAAGTTGTTTTTTGGGGTTACTTCCGGATGCATGGATTCCATGGTTAACAACTATACTGCTAATAAGCGTTTGAGGTCAAATGATGCTTATACGGCAGGTGGAAAAGCCGGTTTTCGACCAGATTATACAACAACTGTTTATTCCAGAATATTAAAGAGACTTTTCCCTGAAGTTCCTGTTATTATTGGTGGTATTGAAGCATCAATGAGAAGACTCACTCATTATGATTATTGGTCAGATGAGCTAAAAGCGGGCATACTTATTGATAGTTTAGCGGATATTCTTGTCTATGGAATGGGAGAGATGGCTATTAAGGAAATTGCCTCTTTACTTAGCAAAGGTATTAATGTTGGTTCCCTTACAACAATCCCTCAAACCGCAGTGCTTATATCACGGGATAAAGAAGTTTTTAAACATAAAAAATGGCAGACTGTTGAATTAGCTTCACATGAGGAATGTCTTGGCGACAAACAGGTTTTTGCTTCAAATTTTAAGATTATAGAACAGGAATCAAACAAGGTTATCCCAAAACGCTTGATCCAGAAAACGCTTGATAAACAGATTATTGTAAACCCACCTTATCCACTCATGTCTTCAGCAGAGCTTGATGCATCTTTTGATCTTCCATATACACGCTTGCCGCACCCAAGATACAACAAAAGAGGAAGTATACCGGCCTGGGAAATGATCAGGCATTCAGTTAATCTTCATAGGGGATGCTTTGGTGGATGCAGCTTTTGTGCAATATCCGCACATCAGGGTAAGTTTGTTAGCAGCAGGTCGGAGAAATCAATTCTTAAAGAGGTTGAGCAAGTTGTGAAAATGCCTGATTTTAAAGGTTACATTAGTGATCTTGGAGGACCTTCCGCAAATATGTACAAAATGAAAGGTGTTGACTTGAAGATCTGTGATAAATGTGCAAGGCCTTCATGCATCTTTCCTGAAAAGTGTTTTAACCTTAATACCGACCATAAACCACTTACCGCATTATATAAAAAAGTTGCCTCTCATCCTAAAATTAAAAAGGTATTTATTGGAAGTGGGATAAGGTATGATATGATGCTTGGTGGTTCTGAATCTGAACAAAAGAGTAATGGTTATTCAGAATATATTTATAACCTGGTTAAACATCATGTTTCCGGCCGACTCAAAGTTGCTCCTGAACATACTTCTAAAGATGTTTTGGACTTAATGAGAAAACCAACATTCAAACATTTTTATGAGTTCAAGAAAAAGTTTGATGCCATATCAAATACCGAAGGCTTGAAACAGCAATTAATACCTTATTTTATTTCCAGTCATCCAGGCTCAAAACTTGTTGATATGGCTGAATTAGCTGCTGAAACGCGTGCATTAGGATTTAAACTTGAACAAGTACAGGATTTTACTCCTACACCAATGACGTTAGCAACGGTAATTTATTATTCTGGAGTTCATCCATATAATCTTAAAGCTGTTTATACAGCCCGCACAAAGTTTCAGAAACTGGATCAGAGAAAATTTTTCTTCTGGCATAAGAAAGAAAATCAAATATGGATAAAAAATACTTTAAAAAAAATTGGAAGGCCGGATATTATAGCCCGGCTTTTTGGAGGAGAGATTACTCATAATAAATCATTTAAAAATTCACGCAAAGGCGCCAAGACGCGAAGAAAAAAACAAGATTAACTTTATTAAATATTATTATGCAAAAATTAAAATTATTCAGAAACACAACAACTGTTGTATTAATGGTTGTTTTGATGAGTTTAGTTACGTTAACTACAGCTCAGAAAAAGTCATCCAATGACGACAAAACAGGAATTTCTTCAAACCTGGTAAAAGCCTTGAAATTTCGAAGCATAGGGCCGGCACTTATGTCGGGAAGGATAATAGATTTTGCTGTAAATCCCGATAAGCCTAGTGAGTATTATGTCGCTGTTGCATCTGGTGGTGTATGGAAAACAATAAACTCCGGCATCACCTGGACTCCGATTTTCGATAATCAGAAATCGTACTCGATCGGATGTGTGACCATGGATCCGAATAATCATAATGTAGTATGGGTCGGCACAGGTGAAAATAATAGCCAGCGGAGTGTCTCTTATGGAGATGGAGTTTATAAATCAGTTGATGGCGGAAAAAGCTGGAAGAATATGGGATTAAAATCATCTGAACATATCGGTGATATTGTTGTTGATCCCGGAAATTCTGATATAGTTTATGTAGCTGCTCAGGGGCCATTATGGGGACCGGGTGGAGACCGTGGGCTATACAAAACAACAAACGGTGGTGAAACCTGGGAGTGTATCCTGAATATCAGCGAAAATACCGGTATATCAGAGATTGCCATGGATCCTGGAAATGCGGATGTTTTATATGCAGTTGCATATCAGCGAAGGAGGCATGTCTTCACCCTGATAAATGGCGGCCCGGAATCTGCAATTCATAAATCCACGGATGCAGGTAAATCATGGAGAAAGTTGAAAAAAGGATTACCAGGAGGTGATGTTGGACGGATTGGTATAGCAATATCTCCGGTTAATACGAATTTTCTTTATGCCATCATTGAAGCTGAGATAAAAAAGGAGGAATCTTCCGTTCCCTCGATAGGGGTGAAAGCTGGAAAAAGATGAATTCCTATGTCTCTAATAGTCCTCAATATTACCAGGAACTTGTTGCTCATCTTGATGATGCTGATTGTTTTATTTCACTGGATACATGGACTAAGATCACTAAAGATGGAGGGAAAACCTTTGAAAGACTTGGAAACAAAAGCCGCCATGTTGATGACCATGCTCTATGGATAGACCCTGATGATACAGATCATTACCTGATTGGCGGTGATGGTGGAATTTATGAGAGTTTTGACAATGGAAAAGCCTGGGATTTTAAAGCTAATTTACCTGTTACTCAGTTTTACCGGGTGTCAGTGGATAATGCTCTTCCTTTCTATAATGTTTATGGTGGTACGCAGGATAACAATACACAGGGAGGGCCATCCAGGACTATATCTGCATCAGGCATAGTGAACTCCGACTGGTTTATTACAAAAGGTGGCGATGGTTTCGAATCTGCTATCGACCCTGAAGATCCAAATATTGTGTATTCTCAATCACAGTATGGATGGCTTGTTAGATATAACAAGGAAAATGGAGAGAAGATCAGTATTAAACCAATGGAAGCTAAAGGTGAAGAGCCTTATAGATGGAACTGGGACTCCCCGCTGATTATTAGTCCTTTTTCTCATACAAGGCTATATTTTGCCGCCAATAAAGTATTCAGAAGCGATGATAGAGGAAATAGCTGGAAGGCTGTTAGTGATGATCTTACAAAACAAACTGACAGAAATAAGCTGAAAGTAATGGATAAAGTTTGGAGTGTTGATGCTGTAGCAAAAAATGCCTCTACCTCTGTTTATGGGAACATAGTCTCATTAACGGAATCTCCCTTAAAAGAAGGATTGATATACGCAGGTACAGATGACGGCCTGATAAATGTTACAGAAAATGGAGGTGTAGAGTGGAGAAAGATTGAAGAATTTTCTTCAATTCCTGAAGGTAGCTATGTTAGTTGCTTATTGACTTCACAGCATGATGCAAATACTGTTTATGCTTGCTTTGATAACCATAAGAGAGCTGATTTTCATCCTTATATTCTCAAAAGTGAAGATACCGGAAGATCATGGAAATCTATTAGCGGAGATCTTCCTGATGATGAAATAGTATACTCAATTGTTGAAGACCATGAGAATCCGGATCTCTTATTTATAGGAACAGAATTTGGTGTGTTTTTTACAAACAATGGTGGCGAGGCCTGGATTAAACTAAAAGCCGGACTCCCAACTATAGCAGTAAAGGATATCGCAATACAGAAAAGAGAGAATGATCTCGTACTGGGAACATTTGGAAGAAGTTTCTATATTCTGGATGATTATTCACCTTTGCGTTATCTTGATAATGAAACACTAAATAAATCCTGTCATATTTTTCCTGTTAAGGATGCTTTATTATTTATTGAATCACGTCCTTTGGGTGGAGGAGGAAAGGCTTCCCAGGGGGAAGCATATTACACTGCTAAAAATCCCCCGGCCGGTGCAATTTTCACCTATTTTCTTAAAGATACAATCAGGACCAAGAAAGATCTGAGGAAGCAAAAGGAAAGAATACTTAAGAAAAGTGGAAATGATATTCCCTTCCCTGAATATGATGAATTACGGAAAGAAGATATTGAAGAAAAACCATATTTGTTATTTACTATTTATGATGATCAGGATAATGTGGTGAGGAGAATTAAGAAATCAGGCAAACTCGGTTTAAACAGAGTTAATTGGGATCTTCGTACTCATGGGTTCTTTTTCTCACATAGTGGAAATCAAAAAGATGAATTGTATAACGGTCCGGCGGGATACCAGGTTTCTCCCGGTAAATATATAGTAAAACTTTCAAAAATTGTTGATGGCGAACTAACTGAACTTGCCGGTCCTGTTGACTTTATTGTTGTTCCTTTATACAAGGATAAGTTGGATCAAAAAGACAATGAGGAGTTAATAAAGATCAGAATGGAGTTTGCTGAACTTATGCGAGTGGGTAAAGGAGTTATTAGACTAACTTATGAAATGGAACAAAGAATGGATGTAATAAAGAATGCGCTACATATTACTCCTAATGCTACTTCTGAAATGTTTAATGAAGCGAAAAGAATTGATAAAGAGCTTAACACTATTTTATTACAACTTATAACAGATGAAACTTACAGTTCAAGAAATGCAGCTGTCCCTCAAACTATAAACTCAAGAATGAATTATGTTATTTATGGGATGTATTCCAGCTCATCACCTCCAACACAAACAATGAAGGAGCAGTACATTATTGTTAAAGACGAAATGAATGTTATAGTTTCGGATTTGAAAAAACTTATTGATGTTGATATTAATACGTTGGAGGGTCAGATGGAAAAGGCTGGTGCGCCTTATACGCCTGGACGAATACCGAAATTGAAAT
>JAIOTT010000325.1 GCA_021106655.1 Bacteroidales bacterium | reverse complement strand
TTGAGTTGTTAGTAAGGCGATAGCATTCTCCAATCTGAAACAATATCCTGTTTTTTTCTACTCTGTTGCTTTTTATTTTCGTATAAGCTTTTTTATATTTATCAACTGCAGTATAATATTGCTGATCCTCAAAAGCAATGTCGGCTTCCTGCGTGAAGTTTTTTTGTGCAATTATATTTAATGGTAATAATAATCCAAATATAATAACAATGAATATTGATGTTTTAATTTTCATAGTGAAGAAATTATTTTTTTAGAAGTCGCTAAAATACTGAATATTTTTTAAATGATACAATATTTGATGTCTAATTTATTTATGTTCATTCTTCTTTGGTTCTTCTGCTTTTGGTTTTTCCTCTATTTTGTTTACTTCTTCAATTATATCTTTCTTAATATCCTCAGTTGCATTTCTAAGTTGATTTAAAGTTTTACCAATATTTCTGGCAAGTTCCGGAACTTTTTTTGGGCCGAATACCAGGACAATAGCGAGAATTATTATTACTATCTCACCACCACTCATATTGAAAAATAAAAGCTGACTTAGTATCATGTAAGGATGATAAAATGTGTGTTGCTATTTAGATTTTTCAAAGATAAAAAAAATGCCCTGAGATTAATTAATAATTAGAATTAATTCTCAGGGCAATGCTTAGATTTATTATCTGTTATTTTCTTCTTTTGTTTTGAATTTTACTAACAACAGCCTTTACTTTAGTGAGATCATATGCTATTGGGCTTGCAGTAAACAGTGAAGAGTATGTTCCAACTAAAATACCGACCAGCAAGGCAAAAGTAAATCCACGTATTATCTCACCTCCGAAGATGAAAATAATAAACAATACTGTTAGTGTTGTTCCTGATGTATTAATTGTTCGTGCCAAAGTGCTGTTTAAGGCATCATTGATATTTGTTTTCAGATCCTTCTTGGGATATAGGCCTGTATATTCACGTATCCTGTCAAAAATAATAACAGTATCATTGATTGAGTACCCGATAATAGTAAGAATTGCAGCAATAAAGGCTTGATCAATCTCCATACTAAAAGGGAGAATATTATAGAACATTGAGAATAGAGAAATTGTTATTAATGAATAATGGAACAGTGCGGCAACCCCTCCAAGTCCGAATTGCCATTTTCTAAACCTTGCTGCTATATAAAGGAAGATAACAATCAGGGCAATGATCATTGCAAGGGCGGCATTTCTTTTAATGTCATGTGCAATAGTAGGACCAACCTTTTGAGAACTTAGTATTCCTATTAATTGTTCGCCGGTTTCAGTGTCGGCAGCAAAATCCTTAAAGTCAATATCCTGGTTTGAGAAAAATGGTTTTAGGCCGATATAAAGTTTGGTCTCAATTATTGAATCAACTTTTTCCGACTTGTCTTCAATCATATATTTAGTAGTGATCTTGACTTGTTTGTTAGGTCCGAAGGTTTTGACCTCAGTAGGCGTATTGTCAAACTCAGCAGTTAAAACTGATCTTAATTCATTTGTTTTAACATCCTGGTCAAAACGAATAACATAAGTTCTACCACCGGAGAAATCAACTCCAAAGTTTAAGCCTCTTGTTGTTAATGAAACAATTCCAAGGATAATAATAATCGAAGAAATTATATATCCTGTCTTACGTCGGGCAAGGAAATTAAAGTTCACATTTGCGAGAAAATCCTTTGTTCTTTTATTGGCGAAGTTAATGGTTCTGTTAGTGTTAAGAAACCATGTGAATATCAGCCTGGAAATGAATAAAGCAGAAAACAGTGAGGAGAGTATACCAATAATAAGAGTTGTTGCAAATCCTTGCACCGGTCCTGATCCAAAGGTATACAAAACTATTCCTGTTAAAAGTGTGGTTACATTACCATCAATAATAGCTGAATAGGCGTTTTTATAACCATCACTGATGGCAAGTCGCATACCTTTACCAGCTCTGACTTCTTCTTTGATCCTTTCGAAAATAATCACGTTTGCGTCAACGGCCATACCTAATGTCAGAACAATACCTGCAATACCTGGTAAAGTTAGCACTGCCTGGAGTGATGCAAGCACTCCAAAGAGGAAGAAAATGTTCGTAACTAACGCAAGGTCGGCAACCCATCCTGCACGGTTATAATATAATATCATATACAGAAGGACAAGTAAAAAGGCTATTATGAATGAGCTTAATCCTGCATTTATTGCTTCTTTTCCCAGTGATGGACCGACAACTGCTTCTTCAACAATTCTGGCAGGTGCAGGTAGCTTACCTGCTTTAAGAATATTTGCAAGGTCTTTAGCTTCTTCAACTGAAAAATTCCCACTGATTGAAGTACGCCCTGATGGAATTTCTTCATTAACTCTTGGATGAGAATATACATATCCATCAAGTACAATAGCAACATGCCTGTCGACATTGTTGGCTGTTAATCTTTTCCACATCATAGCACCTTCAGCATTCATTGACATTGTTATTTCAACCCTGCCATTCTGGTCATAATCCTGACGGGCATCAACAACAACATCTCCTTCAATGGGAGCTCTTCTGTCTCTTGATGTAATCTTTATAGCAACCAATTCGAGTATATCCGGTCTCTTAGGATCTGGTTTAACAGTCCACATGAATATCACATTTCTTGGAAATACATTATTGGAAAGCCAAAGCATTCTGTTAACTTTTGCAGTATCTTTTATTTGAGCATATCCAACTGTAGCACCCTCGGCAGGAAAATACTGCCCCTGTTCGTCTTGCACATATGCAGGTGAAAGATATGCGTACAGAGGGTTATTTTTTGCATAATCCTCAAAAGATTGATCTTCGGGAGAAGTTTCGTCAAGGCCACTGGTGTCGCTTAATTGTTCAAGTAATGTAGATTCTTTAACTGTATCTTCAACAGTGCTTTCGGCTTCAATGTTAGCTTCAGTAACACTTTCTGCATCATCAGCAAGAACTTCTTCAAAACCACTTACACTGTCCTCTATTGTAGTAAGTTCATCTTGCTCAAGTATTTCTTCTTTACCTAAGATTGATACAAGTTTTTTATTCGCTTCACCGAAAAAAGAGGATAACTCACTAAATTCATAAGTTTCCCAAAATTCGAGTTTTGCGGAACCCTGTAAAAGTTTTCTGACACGCTCCGGTTCTTTAATACCGGGTAACTCCACAAGTATTCTGCCAGCAGACTGTAACTTCTGGATGTTTGGTTGTGCAACGCCAAAACGGTCAATACGTGTTCTGAGGATATTAAAACTTCTGTCAATTGCCCCGTTTGTTTCGTCATAAAGTACTTGCAATACTTCTTCATTTGTAGAGCGGGCATTAACCTTATCTTTTAACTCAATGGTTGTGAAAATAGCTGCCAGTTTTGCGTTAGGATCAACCTCAGTAAAAGATTCACCAAAAAGTGTTACAAAATCTTTTTGACTGCTTTTCTTTTTTTCAAGAGCAAGTTTTATTGCTTCATTAAAGGTAGGATCTTCAGTGTATCCCGACAATGCTTTTACAATATCGACAACTGATATTTCCATGGTTACATTCATACCCCCCTTAAGGTCAAGTCCAAGATTAATTTCTCTTTCTTTACAATCCTTATAAGTATATTTCCTGACAAGAATATTGAAAATTACCTGGTTTGACATAGAGTCAAGATAATATTGCTCCCTTGATCTTGATATAGAGTCAACATAAAAACTTTCTATGATTTCAGACCCATCTGCCAATTCTTTTGCCAGATTGTATGTTTCTTCAGTGTTAGCATAACTTCTTGCATCTCC